>JAJFUG010000222.1 GCA_021372515.1 bacterium | reverse complement strand
TCCGTAAACACTTAAGATTGACGCAGAGTCTCGGTTTGGACGAGTTTGCGGCCCCCGCTGGCTTTGCTGCTTTGGCCGAAACCAAAGCAGAAATGAGACGGTCAGCTTCAAACTGCAAGTTCCTAACCGGACAATGCTGGTCGGCGGGAGACTTGAGGTTCTGGATGAAAAACATCCGGATGATTATTATCCGCTGGATGAAAATCTACCAGTCAACCTTGTGCAGACAGTCCTGTCAATCCTGATAACCTTTTTAATCAAGAAATTACCGGATCAACCCATAATGGCATGCTTGTTGTATTGATTGAACCGTCACCCCTGACTTGTTCCGGAGGCAGGGGTGTCCGGTCCTGTCCGTGTTATATCCGTCAGTTCCCTTTATCGGGGGCCGGTCTTTTCCGGGGGGCAAGCACTCCGTTCCGATTACACCCTTCTTTTGCCCGGCATGCCGAGCGCGGTTCAGTCTTTGATATAGGGAGATGGGACAGATGAGGATACAAAGAATTTGCCTGTTGAGTTGTGTGTGCGTGCCGCTGGCCGCCTTTTCCCTGTTCGCCCTGGGATTACGGGGGGACTTCAACGGCGACGGTCGTCTGGGGGTGCTGGATGCCCTGACCCTTCTCGTGCGGGGCGCGGCCAACCCCGCGGACAACAGCCTGGATTTCAACGGTGATGGGCGTTACTCGCTGGCGGACGCGGTCGCGTTGGTCCGTCAGGCGCGCGACAACAGCACCCAGTCCGGCCCGGACACCGGGGAGCACCAGGCCCTTCCCGAGGGCGCCCTGGCTGTGGATTCGGCCGGGGTCTGCGCCGTGGAGGGCGGGCTCTACATGCTCACCCGCGACATCTCCAGCCCGGTCTCCACGCTGTTCCTGGCCAAGGATGTCACCCTGGACCTCAACGGCTACACGCTCACCTACGCGGATGCCGGCTACGGCCACGTGCCCAACGGCGGGTTCGAGGACGGACTCACCGGCTGGGACATGAGCAAAGCGCCGGGAGTGGAGCTCAAGGACACCCGCACCACCCATACGTTCATCGGGGACAAGATCCTCTACCTGCCCTATCAGCAGGAGGTTGTCTCGGGCTGGGTCGATCTTCCGGTGGCCAACCGCACCTATTACGCCATGTGCGGGGTTGCGGAGCAGGAAATGGTCATCTCGCTCTATGTCGAGGACTCCCTCGGGAACCAGGTTTACAGCCAGTTCACTTTCGGCTCCACGGTGCGCCAGACTTGCCCGGAGCTTAACCGCTCGCCCAAACTGGGGGGCGGGTTCGTGTTCGCGCAGTTCAACGGAAAGCCAGCCGGGCGCTACCGGGTGCGGGTGCGGGCCGAGTCGGGCGGCGTGCTGATCGATGAGGTCGATATCCGCCCGGCCATGGATGTGGGCGTGGGGATAGTGGACGGCACCTCACCCTGGTCATACTATAAGTGCATCCTGGACGGCGACTATGCCGCGTTCACCGACTACAACCAGCCGGGCCAGGCCGGCGCCCCGCTCGCCTGGGTCCCGCGGGTGAGCGGAAGCGGCACGATCACGATCCGCAACGGCGTGATCCGCAGCGGCGCTGTGGGCGTGCGCTCCTGGGGCGTGCAGTCCACGGCCGGGGACGTGAACGTGGTGCTGGAGAACGTGCGCTTCGAGGCCTCCGGGATCAACACGTTCGCCGTGGATGTGCCCCAGGCGGCTGTCCGCAACTGCCGCTTCGAGATGGACTCGCCCTTCATCATCGACCGCCACCGCCAGGTCGACCAGCCGGTCAGCCTCCGCGGCCCAGGCTCCTCCGAGGTCGCCGACTGCCAGTTCATCGGCGGCCAGGGCAACCTCACCGTCTCCGGCGCCAACTCCTCGGTCCACGACAACCTGTTCGTCAACCGTCAGATGGTGACCAACCACTACAGTCTGGGCATCGGTGACGGGGGCAAGGTGTACAACAACCGCTTCGAGCCGGAGGTCGGCTCGGGTATCCTGATCGGCAAGGCGAACGGCGTGGAGATTTACGACAACGTGTTCCGCGTGGCCGCCTCGCCGCCCACCTGCGAGTACGGGTTCGAGGACTACAGCGTGAACGCGATCCGGGTCACGGACTACAATTCCCCGGCCGGCCAGGGCGCCTCCGAGATACGCATCCACGACAACCGCTTCTTCATCACCGGGCGCGACTACCCCGAGCGCGCGGCCTATATCCCCATGGCCTACGCGGTTTTCCTGAGTGTGGGCGGCGGCACGGTCTATGTCTACGACAACGATGTCACGGTGGAACATCAGGACCCGGGCTCCAAGGCCCTGGCCGCGGCGTTCTACGTGGGCGGATCGGACAACGGCGGCCGCTGGTGGGGCAACACTGTCACCTCCAATGTACCCGCGGTCTGGTTTGCCACTTTCTACGGCTCCGCCAAAGACGCCGTGTTCACGGACAACACTTTCCGCGCCGGGGCGAACGCGGTGAGCGGCCTGGTCCCGGTGCGGATCGGTTATGCCGGAAACACGGCCGAGAGGCTGGAGTTCCGCTCCAACCGCTGCGAGGGCATGGATTTCGCAGTCCAGGCCACGGAGGGCGGGAATTCCTGGAAAGTCTACTGGACCCTCGATATCTCTGTTGCCGACGCCCAGGGCAACCCGGCGGCAGGGCAGGAGGTGGTTATCACCGACCGCAGCGGGACCGAGGCCGCGCGACAGTCCACCGGCGCGGATGGCAGGCTCAGCCTGGAGCTGCCCCAGTATTTCGTACAGGCGGGCGCAAGGACGGACTTTTCTCCCTACAAGGTCAGCGCCGGCGCTGTTTCCGACACTCTGAGCCTCGGAGCCAACCGCAGCTTGAACCTTGCCCTGCCCTGAGTTGCACCGTTCGGTGCGGGGAAGGGGAAGGCCTTGACTCTCCGGGCGGAGGGCATTATATCTTTCATTTGTTTTTCAGCCTGAACTTTTAGCTTGATTTTACCCCAATGCCACCCGCCAAGTGTGAAAAACGGAGAAAAAACAGATGTCGCTCGTTACCTGCCTCGACCTGGAAGGCGTGCTGGTGCCGGAGGTCTGGATCAATGTGGCCGAAAAAACCGGCATCGAGCAGTTGCGCCTGACCACCCGGGACATCAATGACTACGATAAGCTGATGCGCATGCGGCTGGATATCCTGGCCCAGCACAAGCTCAAGCTGGCCGATATCCAGGCCGTGATCCGCAGCCTCGACCCGCTGGAGGGGGCGCTCGACTTTATCAACGAGCTGCGCCGGGTCTGCCAGGTTATCATCCTCTCGGATACGTTCTACGAGTTCGCCGACCCGCTGATGGAAATGCTGGGCCGTCCCACCCTGTTCTGCAACAAGCTGGTGGTGGACGGCAACGGCATGGTGACCGATTACCGCCTGCGGCAGAAGGACGGCAAGCGCATGGCGGTCAAGGCCCTGCACTCGCTTCAGTTCAAGGTGGTGGCCTCGGGCGACTCGTACAACGACACCGGCATGCTGAGCGAGGCGGACGCCGGGGTGCTGTTCTGCCCGCCGGAGAACGTGATCCGCGAGTTCCCGCAGTTCCCGGTCACCCGGACCTACGCCGAGCTACGCGCCCAGATCGGCAAGCACCTGGGCTGAGACGGCCCGACAGTGTTGTCCCCCGGCTGCATGGCAGGCGGGGGGATGTTTCAAATTGAGCCTCATTATAAACCGGAGCCGAAAATGAAGAAAATTCTGACCGAAGAGAATATCACGCGGCGCGATTTCCTGCGCGCCGGCACCGGAGTCGTGGCGGCCGGCGCGGTCGGACTGGCCGCCCTTGGCGCCCCGGCTATCCTGAGCGCCCAGAACGTGAACAGCAAGATCAGCCTGGCCATGATCGGCACGGGCAGCCGCGGCTGCTCGATCATCCAGGCGATCAAGGACCTGCCGGACACCCAGTTCACCGACCTGTGCGATGTCTACCCGCCGCACATCAAACAGGGCGTGGACCAGCTCGGCGACCCCAAGGTGCGCACCTGGGAGGCCTGGGAGAAAGTGCTGGAGCAGAAAGACGTGGACGCGGTGATTGTGTCGCCCCCGTTGTTCCTGCACGTGCCGATCAGCACGGCCGCGCTGGATGCCGGCAAGCACGTGTTCAGCGAGAAAAGCCAGGGCCTCACGGTCAAGCAGCTCAACCAGATGCGCGACGCGGTCAAAGCCCACCCGGACAAGGTCTACCTCGTGGGCTACCAGAGCCGCCTGAACGAGGCGATGACCGAGAGCAAGCGCCTGGTGGCCGAGGGCTCCATCGGCAAACCGGTGATGTTCTACTGCCATTTCGACCGCAACCAGACCTGGAAACGGGACGACGTGGAACCCAAATGGGAGCGCGTGCTCAACTGGCGCTTGTATAAGGAATACTGCGGCGGCCTTCTCACCGAGGTGACCTCGCACGAGATGGACCAGGTCCTGGACCTGCTGGGCACCATGCCCACGGACGCCACGTTCCACGGCAGCATCGAGGTGTACAAGGACGGGCGCGAGCACCACGACAACGTGATGGGCACCTGGATGATGGAGGACGGGGTGATCGGCGTGGGCACCGGTTCGCTCACCAGCAGCACCATGGGCATGGGCTGGTCCCTGCTGGGCACCCACGGCAGCATCGAGAGCGCGGGCGGCGAACTGCGCCTGTACTGGGAGAAGGACGTGCGCCATCTGGACTCGTTCGGGATCAAGCACAAGTTCACCGCGGTCAAGCTCGGCCAGAGCCTCGACACCACCGGCAGCATGAAAAGCAATCCCGGCAAGGTGCTGCAGTTCAAGGTGGACGGTGACTACGACCTGGCCACGGCCCGCGAGTTCACCCATTTCTACGACTGTATCAAGAACGGGACCAAGCCGATCATGGACGTGGAGAGCACCCGCAAGTCCTCGATCTCGGCCCTGATGGCCTATACCTCCTCGATGGAGGGCGGCCGCCGCGTGACCCGCGAGGAACTGGAAGCCCAGGGTT
Organism: bacterium; assembly: GCA_021372515.1. Classification (NCBI taxonomy): domain Bacteria; species bacterium. The sequence goes on along the minus strand of JAJFUG010000222.1, from coordinate 276 downwards.
GACCTGGGGGCGGCCCGGCGCCGCCCCGTACAATTGTCCGCGAGGTGTGACATGCAGGGCACAGACCGCAGGGATTCGATCAACCGCCGCGATTTCCTTATCGGCGGCGTGGGAATGGCCGCCGTTCTGGGGGCGCCGGCCATTGTCCGGGGCCAGAACCTAAACAGCAAGATCAGCCTGGGCATTGTCGGCACAGGCAGCCGCGCCTGCGAAATACTGCGCGCCACGGCCGATCACACCGAGCGTATCATCACGGATGTCTGCGATATCTACCCG
>JAJFUG010000221.1 GCA_021372515.1 bacterium | reverse complement strand
CCATCTTCTTTTCCTGCTCGATCTGCTTGCCCAGCATCATGATGAAAGCCCGGAGAAGCCCCTTGTCGTAATCCGCCTCGGTTTTAGACAGAAAACTGAGAGCTTCAAAGGGAGAGAACGCGGGTTTATAGGAGCGCTTGGTCGTCAGGGCGTCGTAAATATCAACGATCGAGGAGATACGGCCGAACAGGGTGAGCTGGTTGCCCTTGATCCCGTGCGGGTAGCCGATCCCGGAAAGCTTCTCGTGATGCTGGGCCACCGGTTCGAGCACATGGACCGGCAGCTTGTGGTGCTCCTTCAGCAGGTCCACGCCCAGCATCACGTGGTTGCGCATCTGGGCGAACTCCTCCTCGGTCAGACGGCCGGGCTTGTTGATCAGGCGGCTGTCGACCAGGCTCTTGCCCACATCGTGCAGCATCCCGCCCAGGCCGAGCTGCTCCAGGTCGGGCTTGTGCGGAAGGCCGATCGCCGAGCCCAACCCCACGCAGAGAGTGCAGACATTCAGCGAATGGATGTAGGTGTAAAAGTCGTGGGAGCTGATCCGCATCAGCGAGTAGTAGGAGGTCTCGTTCTCCAGGATGAAACCCACCAGCCCCTGCACCGAGTCGCTCACGTTCTTGATCTTCTCGCCGCTGCGCGGGTCGTCCAGCACATCCTGCACCACCATCTTGGTCATCTCGCGCAGCACGGTGGCCTTTTTCTGCACGACCTCCAGTTCGGTGCGCTCGCCGCCCATGGACGCGGTCATCAACTGCTCGACAAACAGGCGGTAGGCAGTGAGGTCATCCTTGCGGATCATCAGCGGCAACTGGGAGCCGGCGATCGCGGGCGTTATCTCCCAGGAGCAGGCGCCCGCCGCCTCGAACTCCTGAAACTGGTGGACATCGTTGTCCTGGTGGAAATAGATCGGGAAATCCACTTTCATGCCGGCTTCGAGCAACCGGGTGTCGATCACGTGGAAATGGTCCACCACGTTGTAATAGCGCTCGACCTCCTCCCGGTCCACGAAGATACCGTCGAAACCCTGGTCCCGCGAGACGCCCTCGTCATCGGTGCGCATCCTTTCGCGGTATTTCTCATACAGCTTGATGTCGGTCTTGGCCACGAACAGGGAGACCACGTTGTTGCGCATCAGGTTTTCGAGGTTATCGTGCGCAAAGGTGTAATTGGCCCCCCGAAAGAGAACATAGCGCTCTTTCTGCTTTATGTACAACGGGAAGTCGGGGATGGAATCCACGACAATCCGCTTCAGCGGCACCGGAAAGAATTCCTCTTTCATGCCATATCCCGGTAAAGTTAACAAACACAACAGGGGCAGACACGATTTAATTGTAACTGGATTGAGATGGAAATTCAACCTGCAGCAACAGGCAACCGGGGCGATGAAGCGAACGGCCCGGCCGCCGGGGACCGCAAGAGAGCGGACTGTCAAGAGAACAGGTTCCCCTGCATACTCTTACGATCCAACCCTCTCTGCGGCGCGGGTCACCAAGCGCTCGAACTGTTCGGGTTGGAACTCCACCATGTAGTGGAGATACATCCGGAACAGGTCCTCGGCGTGACGCCTGTGAAAATCCTCACGCAACGAGCGTAACTGATTTTCCAGTATTGCCCGGGTGCTGTTGTCTGTCTGGTGCAATGAAAGGCTCCTGTACGCACGAATATGGCCTGCTGGACTGCTTCCGGCTGGCTGGTGGACCTCCGGCGTCAGCACGGGAACAGCCAGATTGGCGGAAGTTGTATTAAAATAAACCCCTCAGCCGAAAAATCAAGTGGCTGCTCAGTACAGTCAATTAACGCGCCGCAGGTTGGAACTTCTTCTTTTCTTTTTTCCATTACGCCGGGCGCCTCCGCGATTGAACAGGGCGCTTGTCCTGTGACTTGACAACCCTCATCCCGTTCATCATACTGGACACATTGGGAATCCGCCCATCACGAACAACCATCCGGAAAGGATACTCGACCATGCACGCCCCTCGCCTGCCTCTGCCCGCTGTCCTGGCTGTCCTGTTTACAGCCGCCCTGGTCCGTCCCGGCCTGGCCGCCCCGGTGCCGCCGGACACTCCGGTGGCGACAATCAAGGTGCTGCTGAGCGACGACACTTTCCCGGTGGCCGCCGCCGTCGACACTGTAGCGGGCTGGCACGCCTGGAGCCAGCGCGAGGCCACCAGACCGCTCTTTTTCACCGCCGAGACGCCCAGCCTGGGCGGCGCGGGCAGCCTGGGGCTCGCCGGCACGGCCAACAGCGGCACCCACGGCGGCTGGATAAAAAACGTGCCCGGCATCCAACCCGGCCACTGGTACCGTTTCAGCGGCGACTACACCTGCGACCTGGTCCCCTGGCCGCGCCAGCAGGTGCTGGCCCGTCTGGACTGGCGCGACGCCAAAGGCGCTCGCACCGCCCAGCCGGAGTATGTCCCCGAGATGACCCCATCCGCCAAGGGCTGGCAGCGCGCCGGCGGACTGTTCAAGGCCCCGGAGGGGGCGGCCTCGGTCAACCTGGAGCTGTACCTGAGCTACTGCCCCCAGGGCCGCGCCTGGTGGGACAACATCCGCCTGGAGGAGGTGGCCGATCCCGGCAAGCGCATGGTGCGGGTGGCCACGGTCAACTGTTTCCCGCAGGGCACCGAGAACGGCACGGCCAGCGTGGAGCAATTCTGCAAGCTGGTCGATGAGGCTGGGAAGAAAGGCTGCGACATTGTCTGCCTGGGCGAGGGAATCAACATGGTGGGCATCAAGGGCGACCCCAAGTACGACAAGATCGCCGAGCCGATCCCCGGCCCCACCACCAACCGTCTGGGGGAGCTGGCCCGCAAGCACCACATGTACATCGTGGCCGCGCTGGATGAGCTGGAGGGGGGCACGGTCTACAACACCGGTGTGCTGATCGACCGCAGCGGCAACGTGGCCGGGCGCTACCACAAGGTCATGCTGCCGCGCGAGGAGATCGAGGGCGGGGCCACACCGGGCAACGGCTACCCGGTGTTCGACACCGATTTCGGCCGCATCGGGATCATGATCTGCTGGGATGTCCAGTACGTGGACCCGGCGCGCGCTCTGGCCGTCCAGGGGGCCGAGATCGTGTTCCTGCCGATCTGGGACGGGGTTGGCACTCTGATCCGGGCGCGGGCGATAGAGAACCAGGTCTACCTGGTGGACTGTATCTACGGCGGCGAGCCCAGCCGGATTTTCGACCCCTGGGGCAACGTGATCGCCGAGGCCGGCGACCGTCCCGGGATCGGCGTGGCCGACATCGACCTCAACGCGCCGCAGCCCGACCCCTGGCTGGGGGACATGCACCTGCGGTTCCTGCGCGAACGCCGGGCGGACATAACAGTCCCGGCTCTGGAAAGGTGACAGATGAGCGGCGGCGTAAGCCGACGGGGTGTGTAAAAAAGGGGCACGGATCGCCGTGCCCCTACGTTTTCATCCACATTGCTGGTTAATCGTCCTTACTTCCCGATCATCCCGGCGGTGGGGCTGCTCGGGTCGGCGTACTGCTTGCGCGGCATGCGGCCGGCCAGGAAACTGAGCCGCCCGGCCTCCACGCCCAGGCGCATCGCGGTGGCCATGGCCACCGGGTCGGCCGCCAGGGCGATGGCCGTGTTCATCAGGATACCGTCCACCCCAAGCTCCATGGCCCGGGTGGCATCCGAGGCGCTCCCCACTCCGGCATCCACGATCACCGGCACTTTAACCGCCTCGCGGATGAACTGGATGTTGATCGGGTTCAGCACCCCCATCCCGCTGCCGATGGGCGAGGCCAGCGGCATCACCGCCGAGGCCCCGGCCTCCTCCAGCCTGCGCGCCACGATCAGGTCGTCGTTGGTGTAGGGCAGCACCTTGAAGCCCTCCTTGACCAGCACCTTCGTGGCCTCGATCAGCCCGGCGGCATCCGGCAGAAGGGTGCGCTCATCGCCTATCACTTCCAGCTTCACCCACTCGCTGTCCAGGGCCTCTCGGCCCAGGCGCGCCGTGCGCAGGGCCTCCTCCACGCTGTAGCAGCCGGCGGTGTTGGGCAGGAGGAAATATTTCTTGGGGTCGATGAAATTGAGCAGCGCCTCGGCCGTGCTGCGCTTGAGGTCCACCCGCCGCACGGCCACTGTGACCACCTCGGCCCCGCTTGCGGCCAGCGCCTCGACCATCACGGCGTTGTCCTTGTACTTGCCTGTCCCTACCAGCAGCCGGCTGCCGAACTCGCGGCCGGCGATTGTCAGCTTGGTATCCTTGAGCATTGAGACGTTCCTTCCTGGCTTGACTGTTGTTCCGCGCGCCGCATCCCTGGCCCGCAACGGCCCGGACAGCGCGCGATTCAATTCTGGTCTGAGCTGCAGAGCGGCTCAGCCGCCGCCCACCAGCTCGATGATCTCGAAACTGTCGCCCGCGGCCAGCGCCGTGCCGCTCCAGGCGGCGCGGGGCACGATCTCGCGGTTGCGCTCCACCGCCACGCGGCGTCCTGTCACCCCGATCTGCTCCAGCAGCTCGGCCACGGTCAGGCCAGGCTCCACCTGGCGTTTCTCACCGTTGATCTCTATGGTCAGCATCCTTTTCCTCCGGATCGGTTTTCAACACACGCTTTAATACGCTCCAGGCCCGAAAGCCCGACTCATGGCGGCAAGCTCGGTCCGCGGGTCCCCGGGACGCCAGAGGGCCGAGACCGCCGCGCAGCCGAAAGCCCCGGCCGCCGCCACCTGCGGTGCGGTCGCTGCGCTCATCCCGCCTATCGCGAACACCGGTATATCTGTCACCTGACTGCAGACCTCGCGCACCAGACCCACCCCGGCGGCTTGCACCCCCGGTTTGCTGGCCGTGGCGAAGATCGTGCCCAGGTAGATGTAAGAGGCCCCGGCAGCAACGGCCTGCCGCGCCTGCTCCAGCGAGTGGCAGGAACAACCGAACCCCAGGCCGCGTGCCTTACAAAGCGGGGCCGCTGCCTCCAGGGGCACGGAATGATAGCCGAGCTGTACGAAATCGGCGCCC
>JAJFUG010000220.1 GCA_021372515.1 bacterium | reverse complement strand
CCGCGCCGCGGGGGCGATCACCCGGCAGACGCGGCGCAGCCCGGCGGGCAGGGCCGCGATCAACGCCTCGTACCAAGCGAATTGCTCCGACACTGCGTTGTATTTAAGACCGTTCAGCTCGGCCACCGGAGTGGGCGCGCCAGCCGAGTACAGGGTTTCGAGAGTGTCGAAATCCAGCACCTCCAGCTTGATGTTGCTCGCCCCGTCCACCGGCACGATTATTGTCCCGCCGGGGCCCGGCTTTTTAGTCTCGCCCATTGTCTCGGAACGCTCCGGCAACATCACACCCCTGACGAAATAGCAGAATCGTTTCTATAGGGCCCGGCCTGCCGTGCCCTATTGTATGGATTTAATCCCGCTCGCTCCCAGCAATGTTCGGTCAGGTTTTGGTATATCAGTTTAACGGGCGAACACAAGGTTCGCCCCTACGACACCGTCCGGCACCCCAGAAGGCTTAACCCGCTTGCGGCTGTCAGGCCGCCGCAGTTTTGTCCTTGGGGGCCGCACCTGTCTGAGCCTCCCGCCAGGGCAGCGTGTAATCGAGCGTGAAACGGCCGGGACTGTAATTGCCGCACGGCCCGGCGGCGATTCGCGGCAGCGCCGCCGCTGCATCGCGACAGCGGAGTAAATCCTCGGGCATACCAAAATCAGAAAATGAGTCGCGGTTCGGACGAGTTTGCGGCCCCCGCTGGCTTTGCTGCTTTGGCCGAAACCAAAGCAGAAAATAGTCTTTCGGCTTCTCGTTGCATGTCCCAAACCGGACATTGCTACCTCGTTCCCACTTTTTCAAAGGGCGAGGCGACGCAGGTCCGGGCAACTGCCTCAAGCCTGGCACTTCATATGTATCAAGCTTCTGCAGGGGCGCACCCGAGAGTGCGCCCGCAGTGTTCGCTACCGGCGGCTCACTTCTTCAGCGCCGGGCACTTGAAGCTGTAGCTGCCCGCGGCCAGGTCGAATACGGCGCAGTCGCCCTCGCGCGGCAGGGCTTTCACGCCCTCGGACGCGGCGGCGTCCTTGCCGCTCTCGGTCACAGCAGCGCCCTCCGGGCAAGGCAGGTACAGGCGGCCGCTGGTGTTGGCCGGCAGCGAGACCTCCAGGCTCAACGTATCGCCCTCCACTTTCCAGTCGCTGACCACCGGCCCGTGAATCGACTTGTACTCGGCCTTGACCCAGGTCACCGAGCCGCCGGGGCGCGGGCGCAGCAGAAGGCGGCCGAAACCGGGCTCGGACGGGTCGAGGTCGATCCCGGCCACGCTGGCGTAGAGCCACTCGCCCACCGAGCCCAGCGAGTAGTGGTTGAACGAATTCATCCCCACGTCCTGGAAACCCTTCTCCTTGGTCCAGCCGTCCCAGCGCTCCCAGATCGAGGTGGCGCCGTTGACTATCGGGTAGAACCAGGAGGGGAAAGTCTCGGTCTCCAGCAGACGCCAGGCCACATCCGGATAACCCAACATGGTCAGCACGGGGTTGATCTGGCGCACGCCTAAAAATCCGCTGGACAGGTGCCAGTCCTTGGCCTTGATGTTCTCCACCAGCAACGCGGCGGCCTTGGGGCGCAGCGAGTCGGGCAGAAGGTCGAAATAGAGGGCCAGAAGGTAGCCGGTCTGGGTCTCGCCCGCCACGTGGCCGTCCGCGCTGACATACTCTTTCTGGAACGCGGCGCGCACGCTCTCGAACAGCTCCTCGTATTTCTTGGCCTCTTCCTCGCGACCCACCGCCTCGGCCATCTTCGACATCAGGTGGGCGTCATAGGCCCAGTAGGCCGTGGCGAGGATTTCCTTGGGCGTGTCGTCCCCGATCCAGAGCCAGTCGCCGTAGTCGCTGCCGCGGCCGTTGCGGCGCACGAAATCGGGGTTGTCCCGCAGCACGTAGTCCATCCAGCGCACCATCGAGTCCCAGTGGCGCTCGATGATCCGGTTGTCGCCGTACACCAGGTGCACTGTCCAGGGCACCACGATCCCGGCGTCACTCCAGCCGGCCGCGCCGCCGTGGCCCTGCATGCGTCCGTAGCGCGGGCTGATCTCGGAGTAGCAGCCGTCCGGGGCCTGCGCGTCCTCGACGTCCTGCATCCACTTGGTGAAGAACGCGGCCACGTCCATGTTGGTCGTGGCGGTGCGGATGAAGATCTGGGCATCTCCCATCCAGCCCAGGCGCTCATCGCGCTGCGGGCAGTCGGTGGGCACGCTGATGAAATTGGCCCGCTGGCTGCGAACGATGTTCGCCATCAACTGGTTGATCATGGGCGAGGAGCACTCGAAGCTGCCTGCCACCGGGGTGTCGGAGTTGATGACGAGGCCGGTCACAGCGTCCATGGAGGGCTGGCCGGGGTAGCCGGTCAGCTCCACATACTGGAAGCCGTGGAAAGTGAAACGCGGCTCCCAGATTTCCTCGCCACCGCCTTTGAGGATATAGGTGTCGGTGGCGCGCGCCCTGCGCAGGTTCTCGGTGTAGACCGTGCTGTCGGGGTTGAGCCGCTCGGCGTAGCGCAGGACCACCTTGTCCCCGGCCTGGCCGTTCACCTTGAGCCGGACCACGCCGGCGAAATTGGTCCCCATGTCGAACACGTACACGCCCGGCTTGGGCTGGAATATGGCCTTGGGCTGAATCTCCTGGGTCACGCGCACGGGCTGGACATCCAGGGCCACCAGCGGCACGCCCGGGGCCTCGAACACATCCACCGGCTTCCAGGCCGCGTCATCGTAAGCCGGGCTGTCCCAGCCGCTCAGCTCCAGGCGGGCATCATAGACCTCTCCCATCTGGAAATCCGCCTCCAGCAGGGGGCCATTGTTCATGCGCCAGGTGTCGTCGGTCACGAAAGTCTGCTTGCTGCCGTCCTGGAACTCGATCACGAGCTGGGTCAGGAAACTGTTCTGATACCCGTAGCTGCCGCGCCAGGGCTGCCAGGCCAGGAACCCGCTGTACCAGCCATCCGCCAGCACCGCGCCCAGGGCGTTGGCCCCCTGGACCACCCGCGCGGTGACATCCCAAGTCCGGTACTGGATGCGCTTGTTGAAATCGGTCCACTCCGGGGCGAACATGTCATCGCTCACCCGGCTGCCGTTCAGGTGAAGGTCGAACACGCCGCGCGCGGTGGCATAGACCACGGCCCGCTTGACCGGCTTTTCCACGTTGAACTCGGCCCGTAGCCAGACCGGCTTTGGCCCGGGAGTGCGTTTCTCGGCGGAGGTGTCGGGCGGCTCGCTCACCTGGCCGATCCACTTGCCGCTCCAGTCCGACTGGTCCAGAAGGCCCATGCTCCAGGAGGAGGACTCGCTGAACGGGGTCTGGGCCCCGTCACGGTCCCAGGCGCAGACTTTCCAGAAACACTGCTGGCCGCTGGCCAGCGGCGAGCCGCCGTAGGCCACCTGGCAGGTGCGGTTGCCCAGGAGCTTGCCGCTGTCCCAGAGGTCGCCCTGGTCCTTGGCCAGCAGGTCCGGGCTGGAGGCCACCAGCACCCGGTAGGCGCTCTGGACCTCGCCACGGCGCGGGGAGTCGAGCACCCAGCCCAGGCGGGGCTGCGGCTCGCCCAGGCCCAGCGGCGCGCTCAGGTACTCGCAGGTGAGGCCGCTCACCCGCATGGCCGACTGTTTCTGACCACTACAGGCCAGGGTTAGAGCGAGAACAAGCAGGCTCAGGAGTGTGATGGATTTGGCCACGCCTTCCTCCAGGTTGAATTGAGGACCGCCGACGGAAGCGCTTCAAATTACAGAGAAAGAGGATCAGCTCCGCGCGGGACGCATCCAGAGCGGCGCGAAAACGAACCAGAGCACCATCCCGGCAAACATCAGCTGTACGTGCGCGCGCCAGCCGATACTGCCGGCGAAAACCAGGAGCGACGGGACCAGGGTCAGGGCCAGTCCGGCCACAGAGAGCAGGGCGGCGAAAGCTTTCATCGCGGCACCTCCAGCGCGGCCCGGCCGCGCGCGGTAAGTTTCTGCTGCACGAAACTGAGCAGGATGTAGAGCGCCACCACCAGGAACCAGCCCGGCAGGCCCTTGAAGAATATCTCCAGCTTCAGGCTGAGCAGCACGGCCAGCGCCGCCAGCCAGCTCACCGCCGCGGCCCAGTTGACCGCGGCCCCGCTCGCCTCGGCGAAATTGCTCCTGAGGCCCAGGCGGGGCAGAAGCCAGAAATCGGCGAAGATCACCGCGCCCATCGGCATCAGCAGAAGGCCGTACAGGGCCACGAAATCCAGAAGCTTCATCACCAGGGCCGGGAACAGCGCCGCGGCCGTGGTGACCGCTCCGGCGGCCAGGGTCACTTTCCAGCGTTTCCAGTTGGGGGTGGCCACCTGAAGGGCCAGCCCGGCGCGGTAGAGCGTGGGGTTGGCCGTGGTCCAGCCCGCCACCACCACGCAGACCGCCCCGGCCACGCCCGCGCCCAGGTAGGCGATGGGCCCGGGAGCCACCGCGCCGCCCGCCGCGGCGCAGAGTATACCCGAGGCGATCCAGGCCACGAAATGGCCGAAGAACATGCCGAACGCGCTGGCGAACCCGTACTGCCAGCGCCTGGCGTAGCGCAGGATCGACAGGTCGGACATGCCGATATGCATCGCCATGTTGCAGAACCAGGCAAAGAACATGATGTGCCAGAAAGTGAAACGGGTCTGGCCCGGCTGCGGCACCCCGGTCCAGATTTTCTCGGTGGCCACGCGCCAGAAATCGGCCGGGCTGTGGCAGCCCAGGCCGGGCAGCACGGCCAGGGCCGCGGCGATGAACACCAGGAACATCCAGGGTGAGCATATCTTGGCGAAATGGGCCAGCTTCTCGAACCCCAGGATCGCCAGGGCAGTGACCACCGCGCCCACGGCCAGCACCACGATCACCCAGGCCCAGCTCGTGGGGTACATGTCGCCCAGGCCCGGCATGGGCATGCCAAACGGCAGGCCCACCGCCGTGGCCGAGACCGCGATCATCGAGCCGGCCAGGAAACAGAACATCAGGGCGTTGACCAGGCTGTAGGCCGCGGTGAGATACGGGCCGCAGATCTTGCGCAGCAGCCAGTAGAGAGTGAGCCGCGTGCGCACCGCGATGGGGGCGCAGAGGAAAGCCCAGCTCAGCACGGCCAGAAGGTTGCCCGCGGCCAGGCCCAGGAACAGGTCGCTCGCGGCCACGCCGTGGACCACGAACAGCGGCCCGATCACGAACTCGGTGCCGGCCACGTGCTCGCCGGCGTACATGCCGACAAAATTTCCGAGGTGTTGCAGACTGGAGTCGGAGACCGGCTCCCGGTCGAACTCGTACAGTGCGTCAAGTTTCTGGGTCAGGCCTGCTTTCGACGGTCCGCTCATCGGTCAGCCTCAGCCGCGGGTGGTGGGAGGTGGATGCGCATTTGAATGGCCTCCCGCGCCGCCAGGCGCATGCCCGGGGCGCGGGAGTCGTCATCATCATCTTCTTCTCTGTGAGGTGCGGCGGACTTATTTTTCGCGGCTCATCCGGGCTCCGGCCGCCCGGATGCGCTCGCTGGTCTTGCTGCCGTGGACCTCGAAAATCTGTCCGATCCGCTTGCCGCTCAGGCTGACCGCGCCGCCCAGCGTGTCGGCCAGGTGCACGATCTTGGCGGTGTGCTCCAGGCATTCCATCCGGTGGTAGGCCTCGATCACGCTGGCCCCCAGGGCCAGGGCCCCGTGGTTGGCCAGCAGGAACACCTCGTGGCCCGCAAGGTAATCGGCCACCCGCGCGGCCAGCTCATCCGTGCCCGGGGTGCCGTAGGGCACCAGCGGCACCTCGCCCAGCGAGAGCACCGACTCGGGCAGCACGCACGAGTTGACAGTCCGGCCGGCGGCGGCGCAGGCGGTGGCGTAGATCGGGTGGGCGTGCACAGCGGCCCGGACATCCGGCCGCAGCTCGTAGATACGGCAATATATCTTTATCTCGCTGGTCACCTTGCGGCCGTTGTCGGTCACCGGGTTACCCCTGAGGTCGGTCAGTACCAGGTCCTCGGCGGTCAGGAAACCCTTGCTCATGCCGCTGGGCGTGGCCAGGATATGCTCCTCGTCCACCCGCACGGTCACGTTGCCGTCATTGGAGGCCACCATCTCGCGGTCGTAAATGCGGCGGCAGACATGCAGCATCTGCGACTTGATCTCATCCAGGGAATGCATTCAATCTCCGTTGTTTCACTGTTGAAACGTCCAGTTGCATCAGTTCCGGGAACAGACGTTTGAATATAAAACCTTGGGGTCGGTTAAGGAATAAAAACCCGGACTATCCCGAAAAGGGGCATCCACAGCCGGTCCGGCCTCGACAATTCCGTCGCCAGTTTCGACATTAGTGTCGAGCCGCCGCGGCCTTTTCCGGCCCGGTCCGCCGCGTACCTCAAGCCTAACGGCATGCGTTTCAAGACAATCCTTCATCCAGAGCCCCCGGACGGCCCGCCTGGCACCGATTTTGTATTCTGTCTACTGTCGCGGCCTGTGCCGCACAGCCGGACAAGCGGGCCAATGTGACCGGACAAGGGCCCGCACGGAGTCCGCGGCGCGAGCCAGGAATGGCTCGCGCCTTTTTCTGACCAGCAGCCGGTCCTCCCCCCCAACCGGAGACCCCACTTGAACAGCGCACCCCGTGACCGCCGCGCCTGGCTCAGCCGGGCCCTTTTCCTCGTACTGACTGTTATCTGCGTTGCAGGCCTTATGGCTGCCCAGGGCGGTGGTGGGTTCGGAGGTGGAGGCGGACGGGGTGGGGGACGGGGCGGGGGTGGAGGCGGACGGGGTGGCGGGGGCCGCGGAGAGCAGAAAAAAGAACAGGCCGACCCGGACAAGACCGAATACATCCAGCTCTGCCGCTCGCTGGGCCTGTCCGAGGAGCAACTCGAAAAGGCGATGGGCCTCTACGGGCGCTGTGAGGCGCAGAAAGACACCCTGCGCGCCTCCCAGGAGACCGGGGCGTTGAACGTGTTTGAGGTGGAGCAAAAAATGGATGAAATAGACAAACAACTGGAAAAGGATTTCGGCGCCCTGCTGGAGGACAGCCAGCGCGCGGCCCTGAAAGAGCTCCGCAGGAAAAAGGGCGCCGTCCCCTGGTGAGTGCGCACGCGCAGGTGTCTATCGCCTGGCAGGCGGGAAGGAGGTGGAGGTTTTGAGAAGGTTTCCGCGTAAAAATTTCATCCTGAGCGGGTTTCTGGCCCTGGCGCTGGCCGCCGCACCGCTGGCCGCACAGCGCGGGGGGCCTCAATCGGGGGGGGACTGGGACGGCGGTGGCGGCGGGATGCGGGGCGGGCAGGGCCAGGCCGGGCGGCCCTCCGCCCGGAACCGTGAAAAAGCCCGCAAACAGTTCGAGGACATCTGCGAGACCCTGATCCTGGACGAGGACCAGTCCGGGAAAGCCCGCGCCCTTTTCGACAGCTCGCAGAAAGAGATCGAGTCGGCCTACGACAAATTCAGCCGGGGCAAGATCGGGCCGGGCGAGCTGAAAGAAACCACCACCCGGGTCAACGACAAGTTCCTGGACGATTTCGGCAAGCTCCTCAACGAGGAACAGGCCGAGCGTTTCGAGATGATCCGCAAGGACATGCAGGAAAGCAGGGAGCACAGACACTGAACCGCAGCATCGGACGGCTTTCAACCTGCGCTTCATCTCCCCATGCCCGTGACCGGCGGGCAGCACCGGGGCACTCGCCAGAGCGTCTCCTGTTTCCGACGCTACGTGGGGCGGGTCTACCGGATGAAACAGAGGAGTACGCCGACCTGTACCTGCCGCGCAGCCAGGGCTCGCGTGACCTGAACGAGCCGCTGACCAACGTGACCGGCGGCCTGGGAGTGCTCACCGCGTTCAACTGCGAAAGCGTAATTATCAACACAGTCAAGGGATTGTGAGCCTCACACCAGTCGGGTGGAGGTCCAGAAGGACACGGAGTGGGCGGTCCGGGAGACCACCCACGTTCATTTTCTATCCACCGGCCCGGCGGCGCGCTCCTCTCATCCGCCCGGCTCCCAGTTCCCGGCGCGAGAAAAGCGGGAGCGTGAACACACGGTTCACTGTTCCGCCGCGGATACGTAGACAGCAAAAGGCCGCGGGCATCTGTCCGCGGCCTTGTCATTGCTTCAACTGCCAGTCGGTCCGCTCAGAGGGCGGTCACATGGGCCGTGCCGGTGGGCAGGCCGCCGGTGTCCTTGTTCAGGAAATAGGTGGCGTGGTCGGCGGCGCCGGCCGGCACCTGGCCGGAGAGCACCTTGAGATAGAACGGCTTGCTCTTGTCCAGGTCGTAGGCATCCAGCGGCTCCACTGTCACCATTATCTCGGAACCGGACAGGTCGGTCGGGAAAGTCAGGCCGCTCGGGGCGTTGATCAGGAAATCCTGTCCCGGAAAAGCCGGGGCGGACCAGGCGCTGCCGTAGGTGTTCGACTCATCCGCCGCGCTGACCGAGGTGAACTTGCCGGTGGAAACCCAGAGGGTGTCAAACTTGACCCAGGCCTCGTATTTCCAGCCCGAGCCAAGGGTGGGCAGCGACAGGCCGTTGAATGAGATGCCGGTCGAGGTGTCCAGGAACCAGATGCCGCTCTTCTCGTTGGATGTGACCGTATCCGTGGGGGTGGCCAGGATGTAGCGCCCGGTGATGTTGTCCAGGGACATGTTCATGCCGAAAGAGTTGCTCACGGTCAGGTCGGCCTGGCCGCTCGAAATCAGCCCGCCAAGGATATGCGCGTAGGAGGAGACGGTCACCGGGGTGGAGGAGGCCTCTATGCTGAGCCCCACGGCGTAGATTGCATCCGCGTCCAGGTTCACCGTGAAATCCCCACTGATCACCGTGTCCCCGACGGCCGACACCATCTGACCGTTATCGTTGATGTTGAAAATCCCCAGCGGGTAGCCGTAGTATTCGCCGTCGTAATATTCGATCGCCCAGGCCTGGTAGTTGAGGGTTCCGGTCAGGGGCTTGAGGTTGGTGAAAGAGAGCGAAACCTTGGACAGCGCGTCGGTGCCGGTGGAGGAATCTTTGTTGTCGTTGCCGCAGGAGACAAGCAGCACCAGTGCGGCCAGGACAGCGGTGAGCGCAGGCAGGACAAATTTTCGGCTGGTCATGCATTACCCCTTTGCATAGGCTATTGATAAACGCACAGATCGGAAATCTCCGGACGATCCGCCCCCGCGCGGCGTCAAGCCCGCACGCCGAGTGCCTGAGCTCCGGCGGCGCACTTTGACTGCCGGTCGAGCGGTGCTGAAAAATGATACTCTGGCCCCCGGAGGTCAACTATTCCGGAAAGAGTCTTTTTTAAGAACTTAACCTGAATGGGGCCGGCGAGGGGGGACAGCCCTGTCCCGACCAGGCCTGCATCGCGCCCCCCGGAGCGATACCACAGCCGGACCGGAACCTGCCTGTCGTCTATCAAATACCCCCTCGCCTCCGGTTGTGTTCCGGCAAACCGCCCCGGACTGCCGGCGCCCCTTTCCCTTACCCATATACTTGGAAACCCGACGCCGACTCAAGGTTACAACCGCACCGGCAAAAACTTTCCTCCGGTCCGTGCCTTTACCCTTGACGCTCTTCCCGGCAGTCCGGGGCCACAATAAGCGAAAAGAGTGCCGGGAAAGGGCCGGGGGCCGCAAGCGCGCGTAACTCGTTCACTTCACGCGGGATGAAACTGCGCCCGCCGGGCCGAGGCCCCAGTCGGCGGCCCGGGGCCTCGTCATTTTTGTCGAATCCTCGACAATATTGACGAGGCGGCGATGGCTCCCTGCGGCACGGCACACCGGGCTTCGTTTTGTTAAACAACTAATCCTTTGACTAAGGCGGGCCCTGGGTTTATTTTGCATCTCCGTGCGGCCCGGCTCCTTCCCTCACGCATGCCTCGCTCCAGAATACTTAATCCTCTCCGCTCCGGAGGAACGCTTGAAACTAATCCGCAAGGCTTTGTTGACCTGTCTCGCGCTTTCGCTCCCGGCCCTGGGCGGCGTTTCCGCCGCAGCCGCGGCCCAGCCGCCCGTTCCCCGTCCCGAGCACCCGAACCCTCAGCTCGAGCGCGCCGACTGGCTGAACCTCAACGGCCCCTGGGAGTTCGAGTACGACCCCGGCCTCTCCGGCGAAGCACGCGGCATGCAGAAAGCCGGGGCGGCTTTCTCGAAGACTATCAACGTGCCGTTCTGTCCCGAAAGCCGCCTGTCCGGCCTCGCAGACACCGATTTCCTGCCCTGTGTCTGGTACCGGCGCACATTCGAGGTCCCCGCGGCCTGGCAGGGCAAGCGCGTGCTGCTGCATTTCGGGGCCGCGGACTACGACACGAAAGTCTGGCTGGATGGCACGCTCGTGGGTGAGCACCGCGGCGGCTACACCCCGTTCGTCTTCGAGCTGACCGGCAAGGTGAGGCCCGGTGGCAGTGTGCTCACCGTGCGCTGCGCCGATGACGCCCGCTCCGACCTCCAGCCCAGCGGCAAGCAGAGTTCGCAACTCGAATCCTACGAGTGGTTCTACACCCGCAGCACCGGGATCTGGCAGACTGTCTGGCTGGAGGCGGTGGGCAGCTCGTACCTCAGGAATTACAAGGTCCAGACCGATATCAGCTCCGGCACGGCCACGTTCAACGCGAACGTGGTGGACCCCTCCGCCGGTGCAGTGCTCCGGGCGACCGTGCTGGCGGATGGCAAAAAAATCGCCTCGGCTACGCTCCCGGCCGGACAGACCACACCTTTCAGCCTGAAAATCCCCCAGCCCCGTCTCTGGCAGATAAGCGACCCATTCCTCTACGACCTGGAGTTCACGCTGGAGCGGGACGGGAAAGTTGTCGACCGGGTGAAAAGCTATTTTGGGCTGCGCGAGGTGACAGTCGAGGGGATCAACGTGCTGCTCAACGGCAGGAAAGTCTTCCAGCGCCTGGTGCTGGACCAGGGCTACTACCCGGAGGGGGTCTACACCGCGCCCACGGATGCGGACCTGAAACGGGACATCGAGATTTCCCAGGCCGTGGGGTTCAACGGCGCGAGGCTGCACCAGAAAGTGTTCGAGCCGCGCTTCCTCTACTGGGCCGACCGCCTGGGCTACCTCTGCTGGGGCGAGTACCCGAGCTGGGGCCTGGACGTGGCCAACCCGGCCGCCCTGGAGCGCGTGCTGCCCGAGTGGCTCACCGAGCTGGAGCGCGATTTCAACCACCCCTCCATCGTCATGTGGACCCCGCTCAACGAGACCTGGACCGGCCAGGACCCCTGGCTGGCGCGCTGCCTGCACCGCACCACCAAGGCCATCGACCCCACCCGCCCGGTGAACGACTGCAGCGGGTTCACCCACGTGGAAACCGATATTTTCAGCGTCCACATATACGAAAGCGACCTGGACAAGTTCTGCGCCAATTTTGAGCCGTTCCGCACCGGCGGCGCGCCCTGGATGTCCAAGCCCGAGTTCCAGGCCCCCTACAGCGGCCAGCCCTACATCGTGGACGAGTACGGCGGGGTGTGGTGGAACCCGGAGCACCCCGAGGACCATCGCTGGGGCTCGGGCCAGCGTCCGGCCACGGTGGAGGAGTTCATGGCGCGCCTGGCCCGCACCACCGGGGCCCTGCTGGGCAACCCGCGGATGTTCGGCTACTGCTACACGCAGCTTTACGACGTGGAGCAGGAGGTGAACGGCCTCTACACCTATGACCGCAAGCCCAAGTTCGACCCGGCGGCCCTGAAAGCCATCCTGGGCGCGCCCGCGGCCTGGGAGAAATAGGCATCTTGCAGTTTTAGGTTCATATGCAGGCAAATTCCCCTCGCTCCCCCTTTATGAAAGGGAGAGGGTAATGCCTGCGGGATTCAGCTTTGATAAAAGATCGGGCGGGCGGGAACCACCCCCCCTTTTTCAATGGGGGGCAGGGGGGATTTCCATTTGCCGTTTACATGTTTATAAATTATTGATGTGTATACGGTATCACCCGCGTAACGAAACCAAAGGCCGGACCCCTCTTCTCAGGAGTCCGGCCTTTTCATTCCGGGTCAATGGTTGCGCCGTGACTGTACCCCGGCGCCGCGCGCCCGGGCGCTCAACGCCCCCAGCGCCAGAGCGAGGACCAGTCGAGCAGACCCTCGTCCGCGGCCGAGCTTCCCTCGGCCGGGCCGTAGAACACGCTCCCTCCGAAAGTGGTCAGGTAGAGCATCCCCGGATGGTGCGGGTCGAGGATGGGACGGTGGCCCCACTTGAAATCGTAGCCCTCGATGCGGCGCCAGCTCTCCCCGCGGTCGTCGCTGCGGAACGCGGCGCTGTCGAACGTGTTGATTATGACCGTGGCCGGGCTGTCGGGGTCTACCACCGCGGCGTAGACATGGGCGTTCTCGTTGAACACCCGCACCCAGGTGGCCCCGCCGTCCAGGCTGCGGTACAGCCCGCCGTTGCGCTCCACCGAGGGGTAGACCGAGCGGTCGGTCCAGGGCCAGCAGCTCAGGTACATGATCCGGTTGTCAGTGGGGTCGAGGGCCAGGTCGTTGGGACCGCTCACCCCCTCGGGCAGGGGCAGGCTGTGCCAGGAGCGCGCCCCGTCCGTGCTGCGGTACAGCGCGCCTGGGATCACGTTGCGCTCGGCGCCGTTGCGCACCACCACCAGGTAGAGCGTGCTGTCCGCGGCGCGGACCAGACGCCAGGCGCTGCGGTTTTCTCCCAGACCCTCCGAGTAGGAGGCCCAGCGCTTGCCGCCGTCCACCGACTTGTACACCCCCTTGCCGAACGCGCACAGGTAGAGCGTTCGGCTGTCCTTGGGGCTTTTGGGGTCGATCAGCACGTGGGTGTAGGGGGCGTCCCCCGGAGCGCCGTAATTGGAGGGGTGCCACACCGCACCGCCGTCCGTGCTGTACATCGGCACGCCCCGGGCCTGGGGCCAGTTGTCATTGAACATCTTCATGCGGGGAAGGTCGTGCCAGTTGCTCCAGACGCCCCAGACCAGGTTCGGGGTGTCGGGGTCGAAATCCAGCCAGTAGCAGGTGTTGATCACGTCCCGGTCCACGCCGGTGGTCGCGTGGACCCAGCTCTTGCCCCCGTCGTGCGACTGGAACAGGCCGATGTCGGTGTAGGTGATGAAGACGTGCAGGCTGTCGAAGGGGTCGAAATGCACTCCGTAGCAGGTGGTGACATCCAGTCCCCGGCTGCTCCAGGCGTTGTTGCCCATATCGTTGCTGTAGACAGTCTGCCAGGTCGTGCCGCCGTCGCGCGTGCGGAACGTCCGCCCGCTGGAGCCGTAGCAGGTGTTGGGGTCGCGCGGGCAGACCCCCAGGCCCCAGGGTGCGCCTTCATAACCGTGGCCGTACTCGCGGGTGAGCCAGGCGTCGGTCATGTTCTTGGTCACATAGCTGCTCCAGTCCTCGCAGAACGACCATTTCCACGAGGTTCCGCTGTCGGTCGTCTTGAAAATCCCGATCCGGTTGGTCGGGAACGAGGTGCAGGACAGGTAGACCACCTCCGGGTGTTCCTGGCACACTCCCAGGGTGTTGTAGGTGGGAGTCTCGGAGGTATTGGTCAGGCTGCTGTCGATCTGGGTCCAGCTCGCTCCGGCGTCCAGAGAGCGGTACATCCCGCCGGCAAAGCTCTGGCCCGACTTGCGCAGGGTGGTCAGCAGATAGAGCGCCGCCGCTCCGTCCGGGGCCTTGCCGCCGTCCGCGTCGATCACCGGCAAGTCGGGCAGGCTCACGCTCACCGTATCGCCCGTGGCCTCATTGGCCCGGATGCAGGCGAGGTCGGTCACGATCAGCGCCTCCTCCGGCTTGTCCCACCAACTGCCGGGGAAAATCGCCAGCACCTGCTGTCCGGGGACCTCGGCCAGGGTGCGCCAGCTCGCCCCGCGGTCGTGGGAGAACATCACCTTGGCCGGGCCGTTCCACCACTGGCCCAGGCCCACCAGAAGGTGGTCGCCGTCCGCCGGATCGACCCGCACCTTGTCCAGCTCGGCATCCGGAAGGCCGCTGGTGGTGAGGAAACTCTGCTCGGCGTGGTCGCCCACCATGCGCTCCAGGGTTATATCGGCCGGGGCGGGCCAGACCAGGCTCCAGCCCTTGCCCCCGTCCTCGCTGCGCCACAGTGCGGTGTTGGCCGCGTAGACCACGCCCCGGTTGGAGGGGTCGAACTCGAAATCGATCACCACGGTGCGCAGGTTGAACATCTTCCAGCTCGCCCCGTCGTCAAAGGTCACGTAGGCGCCGGTCATGTCGCAGCGCAGAAGGGCGTGCGCCGGGTCGAACGGGTCGACCGTGGGGATGAACATCGCCCCGCCGCCGCCCGGGCCGATCACGGTCCACTTGTCCGACAGGACCGGGGCCACGGGGTGAAGGTCGCCGCGGGCGATCCGCAGCACCAGCGCCAGCGCGTCCAGCAGCCCCAGCCGGCCGTCGCCGTTGAAATCGGCCCGCGAGTCCGCCACTTCCTGCCGGCAGAGGTTCATCAGGGTAACCACATCCCGGTAATTCACCTGCCCGTCGCGGTTGAGGTCCTCGGCATAGCGGGTGGCAGAGCCCCCGGCCTGGGCGAGCGCCCGGTCCGCCTGTCCGAGGAGCGGGAAAACGATCAGAAAAGCCAGCGCACCGGCCGCAGCGATCAGCCATCTGTTTTTCATTTTGCAGAATCCTTACACATACCGAGTTTACAGTTTGGAGGGAACGGCATCGGCTGGAAAGCAATTACGGGCAAGGTTAACACCGCGCGGAATAAAATTCAAGCTTTGGTTGCCAATATGGACTAAAAGACAAACCGGAGCGCCCGCCGTGGCTGCAGCGGATTGCCCCATCCGTCAGAGGCTGAACTGCGGTCTCAATCGATCAGCCTGAGGCCGTAGATCATGCTCCCGTCCACCTCTTTCCGCACCCAGGCCAGCTCGGCCTCCCGTACGAAAGCCTCCCCCAGCGAACTCATCCTGATCCACATCCGCAGCGGCTCGCGGGTGCGGAACTGCACTCCGGAGGACGAAACATCGAAGGAGAGGGCCAGAAGGCGGTTCTGGTCCGGGATCAACTCCACCACCTCCCGGACCTCCTTGCGCTCATCCGATCTCTGTTCTTTGGAACGTGCAGGCATGTCGAACTCCCTTTTACGGATAGATTCAGTTTCGGTTCCCGGTCCGGCCCGGAATCTCAGGCCGCGCCGGCCAGCTTGTAGAACACGGCCTTGTTGTATTCGAAACGGCGGTAGCGCTCGCTCACCCCGAGCAGGGACTCGGTGGAGCCGATCAGCAGGCAGCCGTCCGGGCTGAGCTGGCCGGCCAGACGGTCGAACAGGTTGCGCCGGACCTCCAGGCTGAAATAGATCGCCACGTTGCGGCAGAGGATCAGGTCGAACCGGCCCAGGGAGGTGAACGGCTGCAACAGGTTGAGCTGGCGGAACGAGGCCATGGCCCGGATCTCATCCTTTACCTGCCAGAGCTGCTCCACGGGCTTGAAATACTGGTGTATCTTCTCCTGCGGGAACCCTCGCTCCAGCTCGAACGCCGTGTAGCGGGCGTAGCTGGCCTTGGTCACCGCAGCGTCGGAAATGTCCGTGCCCAGGATCGAGATGCGCCACTTCAGATAATCGGGCAGCATCTCGCGGATCGCGATGGCCAGGCTGTAGGCCTCCTGGCCGGTGGAGCTGGCCGCGCTCCAGATCCGCATTGACCAGGGTCCGGCCGGGGAGGCTTTTTTCGCCCGGTCGATCATTTCGGGCAGCAGCTTGAACTTGAACAGGTCGAACGGGCTGCGGTCCCGAAAAAAAGAGGTCTCCTGGGTGGTGATGCTGTCGATGATCCGCTTGACCAGTTTGCCCTGGCTGTCGTTGCGGGCCTTGAAATACAAGTCCTTGAAATTGGGGCAGCCGAATTCCTCGGCCACCGGTCCCAGACGGCTCTCGACCAGGTAAGCCTTGCTCTGGTCCAGAAAGATGCCGGTAACGTCCCGGACCAGGGAGGCGATGAGAGTGAGTTCCTCGGCGCTGACTTTGAGCATGCTGCCGTTCGTTTGAAAAGTGGGATTTCAGCCCAGACTGGCGAGCCAGGCGATCCTTTCCGGAATCTTATCCAGCGGCAGCACCTCATCCACGACTCCCGCCTTGATCGCCTCCATCGGCATCCCGAAAACCACGCAGGTCTTCTCGTCCTGAGCCAGCACCCGGGCTCCGGCGCGCTTCATCTGCTTCAGCCCCAGAACGCCGTCCGCGCCCATGCCGGTCATTATCACCCCCAGCGCCCGGTCGCCGAACAGCTCGGCCACGGAGCGGAAAAGGAAATCCACCGAGGGCTTGCAGAAATTCTCGGGCGGGTCGTCGGTCAGATGCAGCACGGGCCTTCCGGTCAGATAGTGGCGCACGGCCTGCATCTGCTTACCGCCGGGAGCGATATAGACAGTGCCCGGAGTAACCGCCTGCCCTTCCTGGGCCTCGAGCACCCGCACCTGGCTCTTGCCGTCCAGACCCTTGGCGAAAGTGGCGGTGAACACCGGCGGCATGTGAATCACAACCAGCACCGGAAGCGCCAGGTCCTTGGGCAGCATGGGAATGACACGGTTCAGGGCCGCCGGTCCGCCGGTGGACACTCCCAGGGCCACCACCTCCAGCTTCCTGACCCCTTTGGCCGTCGTGACCGGGACCGCCGGCTCCGGAGTGACGGGGGCCGGGGCCGGAACCGTCGGCGCCGCCCGGGTGATCGCCCGCAACTTCTGGCGCGCGATGAAATAGGCCAGCTTGGTCTTGAGCTGAAGGCGCATCTCCTCGGTGTTGCGCTGACGGTCGGGGCTGTCAGGCTTGGAGATGAAATCGAACGCCCCGTTCTCCAGCGCCTCGATCGTGGTCTGCGCGCCCGAGCTGGTCAGGGCGCTGCACATGATCACCGCGGTCTCGACCGGCTGACGTTTGAGCTGGCGCAGGACATCCAGGCCGCTCTTGCCCGGCATCTCCACGTCCAGGGTCACCAGGTCGGGCTTGAGCAGCACTATTTTCTGCAGCGCCTCGTCCCCGTCCGAGGCCATGCCGACCACCTCGACCCCCTCGATCCCAGCCAGGATGTCTTTCAAGGTCTTGCGGTAAAGAATAGAATCATCGACCACGAGCACACGGATCATCGCCCTGCTCCGTCCTTTCCATTGCTCCAGCTCCAGATTGCTTTCAGGTTCCGCCGCGCCGCAGGCTCAGAGACGGAAACGGTCGACCACTTTCTTGAGCGCCCCGCCCATATGGCTCAGCTCGCCGGAGCTATAGCGGAGCATGTCGCTGGCGTTCTTCAACTCGTCGCTCGACTGCTTGACATTCAGGATATCAGTGGTGATCGACTGCGAGACCTCGGCGGCCTGGGTCACGTTGCGGGTCATGTCCTGGATGCCGGCGGCGGCCTGGCCGATGTTGCTGGCGATGTCGCGGGTGGTGGCCGCCTGCTCCTCGACCGCCGAGGCGATGTTGACCACGATCTCGTTCACGTCGTTGATCACCTTGTGGATCAGCTCGATCTCCTGGACCGTGCTGTCGGCGCTCTTGCGCATGGTCTCGATCTTGTTCCGGATGTCGTCCGTGGCCTCGTTGGTCTGCTTGGCCAGCTCCTTGACCTCGTTGGCCACCACGGCGAAGCCCTTGCCGGCCTCACCCGCCCGGGCCGCCTCGATCGTGGCGTTGAGCGCCAGCAGCTTGGTCTGCTCGGCAATCTCCACGATCACCTCGGTCACCTTGGTGATTTCACTGGCGGCGCGGCTGAGCTCGTCCACCTTGCCCGAGGCTTTCTCCACGCTGCGTACGGCGTCGGAGGTGACCTGACGGCTCTTCTCGGTGTTCTGGGCGATTTCGTTCACCGTGGCGGTCATCTCCTCGGCCGCGGTGGCCACGGTGTTGACATTGGACGTGGACTGCTCGGCGGAACTGGAGACCGAGCCCATGTTGGTGCTCATCTCCTCGGCCGCGGTGGCCAGGGTGTTGGAGCGCACGTTCATGTTGTTGGCCCCGTCGGAAAGCTGGCTGGAGAGGGCCTCCAGGTTGGTCGAGGCGCTGTCCAGGGCCGCGGCGTGGCTTGTGACCTCGCTGAACACGGAGCGCAGGTTGCGCGCCATGTTGTTGAGCGCCTTGATCAGGTCGCCCACCTCATCCGACTGGTCGAGCTGGATATCGGTGGTCAGGTCGCCCTCCTCGATACGGCGGGCCAGCTCCACGCCTTTCTTCAGGGGCCGGGTCACCGAGGAAACCACCAGCAGCAGCACCACACTGAGCAGCGAGACTATCACGAACGCAGTCAGGATTATATTGTTGCGGGCCTTGGCCACCATGGCCTTGGTCTCGGCCAGCGAGCTGATAATGTGGAACGCGCCGTGGATCTCGCCCTCTTTCCAGCCCTCTTTCACTCCACCCACCGGGTCCAGCTCGCCCTTTGGGTCGCCGTGGCACATCAGGCATTCCCTGGTCAGGCGGATCGGCCGGAAATAGTGCACGTTTTCCTTGTCCTCGATAGCCAGCTCGGGGACGTTGGAGCTTTTAAGCTCGTTGAGCACCTTGCGCTCCATCTCGTCCGGCTCGTTGGCCGGGTTGCGCGGCTGCTCCTTGGGCACCCTGAACGTGTAGCCCGCCTCCTCGGCGTTCTTGCGCGCGGCGTTGATCGCGGTGATGATGGGAATGGCCTCGAGCAGGTTGGCCTTGTCGATTTGGTCGAAAGGCTTGATCACCCCCAGGGTCAGTTTGTTGGCCATCTCCTCGCGGGTCGCCTCCAGGGTGAGCACCACGGCCCGGCTCTTTTCCTCCACCGCTTTGACCGACTGCCGGTGGATGTCCCTGATCTGCCAGTAGGCCGAGACCGAGGCCAGCAGAATCAGTCCGAGCATGCTGACCGACAACACCTTCCATTTGATGCTGAGGTTCTTGAAACTGGCCATCTTGCTCCTCCGGGAGATGAGTTGTCTCTATACCTGGCTGATTTTATTCATCTTGGTTTGTTCCGGCTCGGTCTCCGGCCGCGATTCCTCCCGCCGGTCAGCGCTCCGGCCCGTGCCCTGCGGCATCCGGGGGCGGCATGGTCTCGAAGCGCAGGACCTCCACGATATCCAGCACCGCCACCAGCCGGTCTTCCATCTTGAGAATACCGGTGAAGAAAGCCCCCTCCACCGCATCGATGTTCGAGGGTGAAGGCTCCAGGTTCCTCTCGTCCCCCAGCACCACGTCCGCCACCCCGTCCACCAGCAGGCCGATATCCTCGCCGCGGTCGGAAATGACCACCACCCGCATGCTCGGATCGAGCGGCAGAGGCTCCAGGCCCAGACGGTCCCGCAGGTCGATCACGGTCAGGATCTGGCCGCGCAGGTTCAGGATGCCGCGGATGCAGCGCCGGGCCCCCGGGACCAGGGTGAAATTCAGGTTCTTGTTGATCTCCTTGACCAGACGGGTCTCGACGCCGCAGACAATGTCCCCCACGAAGATGACCGCCAGCTCGAGCTGTTTGCCGGTGGCTTTTATTTTGGCGGCTTTCGGCATGACTCTGTTCCCCTGCGCGAGAGAGGTTCGTTCCAGTGCGCGGCGCCGGCCGCGTTCAGGCCACGTAGCGGTGGATGGCGTCCAGGATCTGCTCCCGGTCCAGCTTGATCATGTACTCGTTGATCCCGGCTTCGATCCCGCGTTTCTCGGCCGCCTCGCCGGCCAGCGAGGTGACCGCGATGACCGGCAGGCGGTCGAACCGCCCGTCCTTGCGGATTTTCTCGGTCAGGCCCACACCGTCCAGGTTGGGCATCTCGATATCGGTCAGCACCAGGCACACCTCCTCCGCGTGCTCGTCCAGCTCCTGGAACCCCAGCAGCCCGTCCGCCGCGTCCAGCACCCGGTAGCCCGACTCCTCCAGGAACGACTTGATGTGCTTGCGGAAGAAATCGGAATCCTCCACCACCAGGATCGTCCTTTCGCCCTCCTCCACCACCGGGGCCAGGTTCTCCCCCGACCATTCCGGCAGGGCCTGGCGGACGATCTGGAAGATGTCCACCAGCAGGGTGGTCTCGCCCAGGATGATGGCCGAGCCGAGGATGCCCTCCTGGTGGAAAGTCTGCTGGTCGATCTCCACGTCCACGTCCACCACGTCCCGCAGCCGCGCCACCACCAGCCCCACCTCGCGCCCCCGTATCTGGAACACGATCACCGGCACGTGGTCCAGGTCCTCGCGCGGGTTGACCCGCGCCACGTCCTCGATGGAGACCACCGGCAGGCTGCCCCCGCGGTACTTGAGGCTGCGGCGGTTGCCGAGGGTCTCGATCTGGCGGCGTCCCACCCGCTCGATCCGGGTAATGAGGCCCAGGGGCACGGCAAACTGCTCGCCGGGGGCGTTGTTGACTATCAGCAGGGTCTGGGCGTTGCGGCGGCTATCCGTTTTGCGCACCGACGCGGCCTGACCCGCCGCCTCTTTCACGTTGGACAGGTTCATGATCCGGCTGATCCCCGGGATGTCGAGAATCAGCGAGATACGGCCGTCGCCCTGGATCGTGGCCCCGGCGTAGGCGCGGCAGTCCTTGAGGTGGCGGCCCAGGGGCTTGACCACGATTTCCTCCGAGTCGAGGAAACGGTCCACGATCAGGCCGAATTTCACCTCACCCGCCGCCACCACGGCGATGTTGTACGAGCTGAGCGCGCTGCGCCGGCGGTCGCCGCGCAGACGGCGGTGCGGGTTGTCCGCAGCCGGCTGCCCGTCCTGCGGCCCCCGGCGGTCGGCGATGTTGCGGCGGCGGTCGGGAAAGCGCTCTCCGCCGTCCTCCGGCTCGAAAGTGCGCTCAGACAGGCCCAGCACATCGGCCAGACGGACCAGGGGCAGCAGCTCGCCGCGAAGGCGGATCACCTCGGCGTTGCCGATCGTCTCGATCCGGCTTTTCACCTCCGCCGGGGCCACCCGCACCAGCTCCTCCAGGTTCACCTGCGGGATCGCGCAGCGCTCCAGCTCCACATCGACAATCAGCGAGGGGATAATGGCCAGGGTCAGCGGCAGCTTCATGCGGATGGTCGTGCCCTTGCCCAGCTCGGTCTGGACATCGATATCCCCGCTCAGCTTGGCCAGGTTGGTCTGGACCACGTCCATGCCCACCCCGCGGCCGGAAACGTCGGTCACTTTATCCGCCGTGCTGAAACCGGGGGCGAAAATCAGGCGGACCAACTCCTCGCGGCTCATCTTGTCCAGCTTCGATTTCTCGACCAGGCCTATCTCGGCCGCCTTTTTCTTGATCCTCTCGTGGTCGATCCCCCGGCCGTCATCCTGCACCAGGATATTCACCTGGCCGGCCTCGTGCGAGGCGGAGAGCTTGAGCGTGCCCACCGGGTTTTTGCCCGCTTTCTGACGCTGCTCGGGGGTTTCGAGACCGTGGTCGGCGCTGTTGCGCACCAGGTGGGTCAACGGGTCGGTGATCGCCTCGATGATGGTCTTGTCCAGGTCGACCTCCTCACCCTCGAGCACCAGGTTGATCTCTTTGCCCAGGGTACGGCTCATGTCGCGGATGACCCGGTGGAACTTGGTGAACACGGTCCCGACCGGCTGCATGCGCGTGGTCATGATCGCTTCCTGCACATCAGTGGTAATGAGGCTCAGCCGCTGGGTGGCATCCTCTATGGAGCTCAGGTCGCGGTCGTTGACATTCTGGACGAGCTGGTTGCGGGTCAGCACCAGCTCGCCGGCCAGCCGCATCAGGGAGTCGAGCAGGTTCACGTTCACCCGCAGGAAATTTTCCCCTGTCTTGACCCGGTTCTCCGCGGCGGATGAGGCGGGAGCGGCGGCCACGGCGGCCGGCTCGGGCGCGCGGGGCGGGGCTTCTTTCCTGGGCGGCGGGGCAGGAGCGGACGCCTCTGCCACCGGCGCGGCCGGTGGCGCCGGCTGCACCCGGGACTCCACGACAGGGGGCTCGGGCGCCGGAGCGGCCGCGGAGGGCAGTTCATCCGGAAGTTCATCCGGGAATGAGCTTTCCTTGAAATCCTCTTTCGGAATGTCTTTGAGCTGGAGATGCTCGTCGTACAGGAATATTTTCCCGGCCGCGAGGCCGGTCAGCTCGTCCATGAAAAACGTCTCCAGCACGGTGGCGTACAGCGCGTACAGCACCCGCCTCCCGTCCTGGTCCTCCCGTACAAGCCGGGCCAGAAGCGTGCCGGCACTCTCGATGCCCAACGCCTCGCCCTCGGCCGACTTGCCGCGCGCCTCCAGGTCGAGCGCCACATCGTAGCACAGCAGGTAGAGCGCCTTGCCCCCGCGCTGTGCGTTTTTAAGCTCCTGCGCGGACAACTGGAACAGTTCCTCGCCACCCGGGCCGCGGAAAAGCAGGTTCTTTTCCTCCGGCGCCGGGACCGGCTCCCTGGAAAGCGCCCGCTGAAGCCGCTCAATTATCGTGGCGATCTCCACCTCATTGCTTGTAAGGGCCGAATCGACCATCTGCGTCAACTGGTCGAACGCCTCAAGCATCACGTTCATCACCTCGGACTCGGGAAGGAGCTCTTTCTTGCGGATGAGGTTGAGGATGTTCTCCAAGGCGTGCGCGAGTTCCTTGATCTGGACCAGGCCCAGAAAACCGGCCCCGCCCTTGATCGAGTGCACGGCCCGGAATACCTTGTTCACCAGGTCAAGATCGATTTCCGCCCCGTCCGCCTCGATTTTGAGCAGATCGTTCTCGATCCCGTTCAGGTGTTCCTGCGATTCCTCGATATAGAGACGCAGTGTCTCATCATCTTCGATCGGAGCCATCCAACCTCCGCCGCTTGGATTAGCGCATGTGTCTGTTGCCGGATAATGCATTGACCAGGGAAGGGAGACCCCTGCGCGGACTGAAGCCGGGCAGGGGACGGCGGACGCGGCCGGTAGACCGGCACAGTGCGCCCGGCTGAACATTTATCCTCAAATCATCGCGCAAGTCTCTCTGTTTATTTGTTTAAAGATTTGATAGAGGATAATCAGGCATTATGGGTATTTTGCTCCTGTTTCCCATGGCAAAACCGCTTCTGGCAAGGAATCGGACAGTTTTCCCTCTCTATACATTGAAATTTATTTTTATAAATTGCAAATTTAACCTGGAAATTTTTTTCGGTAGCGGATTTAATTCTTGCTTTTCATGTTTTTTGTCTTTTTTCAAAATGCATTCAGCCCTGCGCCGTAAACCACCTCTTATAGGAAGGAGCGCCCCATGCCGTTGATCGATTGGGATGACAGCTACAGTGTGAGCGTGACCGAGCTGGACAACCAGCACAAGCAGCTCGTGGCTATGATCAACCAGTTGCACCAGGCCATGCTGACCGGCCAGAACAAGCAGGCCCTCACTTCCATTCTGGCCGGGCTGACCTCGTATGCGAACACGCATTTCTCGAACGAGGAAAAGTATTTCGACAAGTTCGGCTACCTCGGCACGGCCACGCACAAGTTCGAGCACCAGAACTTCGTAAAGAAGGTCAAGGATTTCCAGCAGCAGTTCGAATCCGGCAAGACCATGCTCTCGCTGGAGGTGATGGAGTTTCTCAAGAACTGGCTGCTCAACCACATCAAGGTGCAGGACAAGAAATATTCGAAGTGTTTTAACGACAACGGGCTGAAATAGGTTCATCCGGAAGTGGCAGAATCGGTTCGTGCAGGCTGGCTTGCGTGCGGAGTGGCGGGCTGCGGTGATATAAACCGGAGACGGTTCACATACTGATGGGTTCACTGAAGGGGCAGGCCTCGGCGTGCCTCTTCATGTTTTGTCCCGGGTGTCTTTCCGGGCTTTACCCCAGGTGTTGTCTCAAACACTTTTCAGAATTTCAGGGTGAAACAAGTTTCCTCGTCCGGCCGCGACCGCACGCTGATCGATCCCCGGTGCAGACGCATGATCTGGCGCGCCAGGTTGAGGCCGATCCCGGAGCCGCCCGGCTTGGTGGTGAAAAAGGGGATGAAGACTTTCGGCTTGACCTCTTCCAGTATCCCGGGGCCGTTGTCGCAGACACGCAGCACCGGCCGGCTGCTCGCATCCAGCCGCGCCGCCACCTCGATCCGCCCGTCCTCGCGCCCCTCA
>JAJFUG010000219.1 GCA_021372515.1 bacterium | reverse complement strand
CCGTAGACCGCCAGGCCGCTGGCGTGGGCCTCGGCGGCGCGCTCGCGGCACTGGTCCAGATCGAGGATGGCCGGGCCGGGCCAGACGATCCGCTCCACCGCCGCGGGCCCCGCGGCCCCGGCCAGCACCGGCTCGACCACTGTCTCGCTGTAGATGCCCTGGTATTCCACTTTCCGCCAGCGGCTGCCGAACATGTCGTAGAAATGGTCCGGCGCGCTGTCGGTCCGGATCAGCTCGCGGCGCCAGACCGGAGCCACGTGAACGGCATCCGCACCGAAATGCCGGGCCAGGCCGAGGGCGGACTCCAGGCCCAGCTCCTTGCGCAGACGAGCCAGGACCGGGGCCTCGGCGCGGAAAAAGCCGGGCGGGCGGTCGAGGTCGCGGCCATCCAGGGCGCGGAGGAATCTGTCACGGGAACCGAGTGAGGTGGACATTCCGTTGCCTTTAGAACCCAATGCCCAGGCTGAACAGGTGGCTGGCGCTCAGACGGCCCCAGTTGCGCCAGGCGTAGTCGATGCTGCCGTGGAAGGCGAGGAAATCGTAGAGTATGCCGCCACCGGCGGAGAGGCCGCGCAGACGGTCGCTACCCTCAAGGCCCAGCTCATCGCCACGGAACTCCCAGCCGCCGCGCAGGCTGGCCGTGGTCTTGCCCAGCTTGCGGGTCAGCTCGCTGCCCAGGTGGTAGCTCACCGGCATGTCGCTGTTCTGGGCGAACTCGGCCGCCCCGGCCCAGGTGTAATTGTCACCCTGGGCCAGCACGTATGATAGAGACACATCGAAACTGGTGGGCAGCTTGAAACGGGTGGCCTGGCGCAGGGCTTTGCGCTCCTGACGGCCGACACCACCGCCGGAGTAGACCTCCTCGGCGGGAAGCTCCACCTTGAGGCTGTTGCCGCTGAACGCCATGTTGCCGCCCAGGTTGCGGATCAGGAACGCCAGGCGGATTTCGCGGCCGGCCAGACGGGCATGGTAGTTGGTGCCCAGGTCGAAAGCGAACGTGCTCTGGGTGTTCCCGGCGATGTCCTCGTGCACGGCCTTGAGGTTGAGCCCCGCGGCAAAACGGTCCGAGAAGTTCCAGGCCAGGCTGCCGCCGCCTTGCAGGCTGTAGGTGCTGAACGTGGCCCCGGTGCCCTCGGGCTGGGTGACTGTGGTGATCTCCTGGTCGCCGCTGGTGAGCACGCCCATGAACGCGCCCAGCACAAGCTTACCGTCCAGCAGCGGAGCGGCGCCCGCGGTGTAGGTGTAGCGGACATCCAGCGGCAGGTCGACCACGTTCAGCAGCACCTGGGGCCGGGTGATCGCGGCCACGCCGGCCGGGTTCCACCAGAGGGCCGAGATGTCATCCGCCAGGGCGCCGAACGCGCCTCCCAGGGCCACTCCGCGCGCGCCCACCGGGATGGTCAGGAACTCGGCCGTGCGGGTGCCGGCCTCGCTGAAACCATCCGGGAGGCCGTTGGCCGGGTTGTAGCCGCTGCCGCTGCCCCCGGCCGCGGAGAGAGACCCGGCCCAAAGAAGAAGGGCGAGCAGGAGAAGGGTTGTGTTCAGGCGATTCAGCATCACTTTTCTTCCGGTATATGGCGGGCGAACACAAGGTTCGCCCCTACTATAATTTAATTACTCCAGCTTTGGGCACGGCATGCCGTGCCCCTACTCAACCAAAATCCGCCTCAATTTATGATCGAAAACTTCCCGATCTGCTCCTTGCCCGTGCCCTGGCTCTGCACGTGGAAATAATAGGTGCCGCTGGCGAGCAATTGGCCGAAACGGTTGCGCAGGTCGTAGCGCCGCGCCCCTCCGCCCGAGTCGGCGGAGCTGAACGTGCTCTCCGGCACACCGGGGCCGTGCTCCAGTACGTTGACCTGTACGCCGGACAGGGTGTAGATACGGATCGTGCAGCGCTCGGGCAGGCCGGTGAACAGGACGTTCTTGTCCGAGGGGCCGCTGTCCAGGGCGCTGGAGACTATGTACGGGTTGGGCACCACGCGCACGCGGGCCAGGCGCTCGTCCTCGGGCCGCCGGCTGGCGCGGTTGAAACGCACGCTCACCTGTTGGCCGGGCACCGGGCTCACCTCATCCCCCGCTGCGCTGTTGAACCCGCAGCGCACCAGCCAGACATCCCCGGCGCGCGGTTTCTG
>JAJFUG010000218.1 GCA_021372515.1 bacterium | reverse complement strand
TGGCCGATGCTGTGGGCAACTTCGTCAACCGCACGCTCACTTTCGTGCAGCGCTATTTCGAGGGAAAAGTCCCGCAGCGGAACACGCTCGGCGAGCTGGACCGCGAGATGCTGGGGCAGCTTGATTCTGTTGCCGCGCGGATCGGCGAGCTGATCGACAGTTTCCGCTACCGCGCCGCGGCGGATGCTTTCGCCGAGTTCGCCCGGTTCTGCAACAAGTATTTCAACGACAAGGCGCCCTGGGCCAGCCGCAAGAATGATATGGCCGATTGCGCCACCACGCTGAACCTCTGCGTGCAGGCCGCCCACGCGCTTTCGATGGTGATGTGGCCGATCATGCCGTTCTCGGCCGAGAACCTCTGGGGCCAGTTGGGACTCTCCACGGACTGGCGCGAGCATCCCTGGGAGCAGGATTATGCCAACGCGATCCAGAGCGGCCACGCCCTGGGCGAGGTGAAAGTGCTGTTCCCAAAGATCGAGGACAGCCAGATCGAGGCCGAGGAAAAGGCGATCAAGGACCGCGCGGTGACAGTCGAAGCCCCGAAGAAAGCCGAGTCGGAGCCGATCGAGCCGCCGCTGGATTTCGGCGATTTCCGCAAAGTGGATATCCGGGTGGCCCTGGTCACCGCCGCCGAGCCGGTGAAGGGGAGCGACAAGCTGCTGCGGCTGAGCCTCGACCTGGGGCCCCTGGGGGCGCGCACCGTGGCCGCCGGCATCGCCAAGCACTACAGGCCCGAGGAGCTTATCGGGCGCAAGGTGCTGATGGTGGCCAACCTCAAGCCGCGCCAGGTGATGGGGTTCGAGAGCCAGGGTATGGTCCTGGCCGCGGTGACCGGCGACACCCTGGCCCTGAGCGGGATCGACACGGCCAAGGCGCTGGCGCCCGGAGCACGGATAAGCTGATCGGCCCTATCTGTGTGTGAAGGATACTGCAAGTCAGGGGCGGGTGCGTTACCCGCCCCTTCTTTGTTTCGGACACTGCAACACCGCGGCTGGCACTCTATAAAAATTTTCCATTTTTCGGGAACACCGTTAAATTTCCGTTGTAATCTTAGCAACCAGCCTTATTTATTGAAAAAGCCCCCTCACCCGGATTCAAGCGGATGCGCTGGTTAAAGCGAGTGGTTCTTTTCTCAGCGGTGCTTCTTGCCACCCAGGTTTGCGGCGCTCCGGCGGCCGAAAGCGCGGATGACTATTACATGCTGGCGGTCCAGGGGTTCGCCGGGGCCGACTCACTCAACGCCCTGGCCCAGGTCAACCGCGCGCTCAGCCTCGATCCGAACCACAGCCGGGCCAGGCTTCTGCGCGGGAATGTCAACCTGGCCGTGGGCAGCTATGTCGAGGCCTGGACCGATTTCAGCGTGGCTTTCCGCGACCCGGACCCAAACCAGAAAACCATGGCCTGGGCCGGCCTGAGCGACACTTTCACCCAGTTGCGCCGTCGCCGCCTGCTGAACGACCGTTTCTACGATGAATCCAACCCGCTCGACCCGGCCCACCCGGAGGAGTTGTACGCCAAGGCTCAACTGGCCTACACCTCCGATTCGCCGGAGGGCAACCGCATGGCCCGCAGCCTGATGTTGCGGCTGGTCCGTTTCAACCCGGGCTACCGCGGGGTCTACCGCATGTGGCGCGAGTTGTTCCGCGACCAGACTCTCCAGGAATGCCAGGCCCTGGACAGTTGCCTGGTGCAGTTCCTTGACGCTCACCCCGACAGCACCGCCTGGTGGATCGAGCTGGCCCGCGACCGGTTCAGGCTGGGCCAGACCGGCGAGGCCCTGGCCGCCCTCGACCGCCTGGAGCAGACCAACCCCAACTTTTCCAGCCCGGATGTCCCCCTTCTGCGCGCCCGCTGCAAGCTGGAGCAGGGGGATGAGCGCTCGTTCCAGTACCTGTATTTCAAGGCCCTGGACAGCGCGGCCTCGAGCGGCGATTTCGCCAGCCTGCTCCGTCAGGCCGAGGCGGTGTTCACCAGGAACGACTATGACGAGTGGCAGCGTTTCGGGCACTCCGGCGACCGGGCCGCTTTCCTGCGGCGTTTCTGGGTGCGGTTCAACTCCGACCCCTTCGAGACCGTGAACGGCCGTCTGGTCACCCACTACCGCCGCCTGCGTTTCGCCGAGCAGAACTACAGCCTGCACAACCTGCAGAGCTTCGAGATTTTCTCCCGCCAGAGCGGCCGCCTGGGCATCCCACAGCACGAACTGTCCGACCTTGGCGCACCGGTGATCTGGGAGCACGCGATCAACCTGGGGTTCGACCCGCGGGGCCTGCTCTACATCCGTTTCGGCGCGCCGGACTCGGTAAGCTGCACCCTGCTCGAGCGTTTCCCGGCCGA
This sequence comes from bacterium, assembly GCA_021372515.1. Lineage (NCBI taxonomy): Bacteria > bacterium. Next base: position 1,901 of record JAJFUG010000218.1, on the reverse strand, counting down.
CTCGCTCCAGACCTGGTACTACGGGATCATCCCTTTCTCGTTCCAGCGGCTGGGCCAGGCTGAGGATTTCGTTTTCCGTCCCACGCAGTACGAGAAATCCCTGGCCGATGTCCTGCGTATCGTGCAGTCGCAGCGCATGGCCGACCCCAGCCTGCACTTCGCCCGTGACTATTTCGAGGCCCAGTTCATGGCCCCGGAGCCGGGCATGCTGGAGGTGGAGTTTTACCAGGATGAGCGCATCCCCGGGCAGAGCGCCCCGCGCGCGGAGGTGGCGCTGTTCGATGACTCCTGGCGTCTGGTGCTCAAGCGGGAAAGCCCGGTCTACCGCGAGACCATCGACCGTCAGGCGCTCTGGCTGGCCGTGCACAGGCTGATTGTCAAGCCGGGGCGCTACCGCTACGCTCTGCGCCTGAGCTCCGGGGCGGAGAGATGGCTCGCCCAGGGCGTGCTGGACCTGGCCCCGTTCCCTACCGATAGCCTCTGCCTGAGCGCCGTGGTCCTGGGCAGCCCGCCCGAGGCCGGCCTGCCCGAGTACGCCCGTGGCCAGATCGCGCTGGTGCCGCGCCCCTCCACGTGTTTCAGCCGGGGCGAGACGATCGACGTGTACCTGGAGCTTTACGGCCTCAAGAACAGCCCGGACAGCACCCGCAGCTATGTCGAGGGTGTGCTGGTGGAACGTCTGCAGGAGGGTGAGAAAAAGGTGCGCAAGTTCCAGGACAAGACCAGCACACCCCTGGAGTTCGAGGAAATGACCACCCAGACCAGCCTCAGGCATATCTTCCAGCGCATCGCCCCCGGCGGCGGCGGCCCGGTGGTGGAGACTTTCACCCTCGAAACCGAGGGCCTTCTGCCCGGCTCCTACCGACTGGTGATCCAGACCCGCGACCTGGAGGGCGGCGGCTGGGACATCGAGGAAACCTTCTTCGACATCGCCGCCGACAGTGCTCAGGACACCCGCTGACATGTTTCATCCTTTCCGTTAACTTGCTTGACTTCCGCCTCCTGCCGGCTTTATAATCAATTGTATCCTACACAATACCCACCAAACGTTGCAAAACAGACAATCTTGCTGTCGAAACCTCGGTAACGCTGGATCACTGATCGCGTGGAGGCCGTCCATGTCCGGAAAAAGTTCCCGCCTGTCAACCGGAATGCTGAGCGCTCTGGCGCTCTGTGCGCTTCTGACTGTCACGGCCGCGGCCGCTCAGAACGAGGCGGAAAGGGCCGCGGCCGCGCTGGAACGGGCGGACACCGCGGCCGCGCTCCAAATCCTGGACACGGCCCTGAAACAGGACAAGCATGACGGTGCGGCGCGGCTGGCCCGGGCCAGGCTGAATTTCGCCCGCGGCGATGGCAAGGCCGCGCTGCGCGATTACCGGGACGCCACCGGGCTGACAGAAGACAGCCTGCGCCTCGCGGCCTGGCTCGGAGTCTCACGCACCCAGCGCCTTCTCCTCCACGACAATTACCGGGCCGAGGTCGCCTGCCGCAAAGGGCTGTCCCTGGCCCCGGACAACTCCGGCCTGCTGATGGAGAAAGCGCAGGTGCAGCTCAGCTACGGCGGGGCGGACGGCCACAGCCAGGCTTCCGGGGCACTGGTCGAGCTGCTCTGCCTCGACCCGGCTTATCCCGGGGCCTACCGGCTCTGGCGCGACTCCTGCCCGGACCCGGATTTCGGGCTGCAGAAGAAACTGCGCGAGTCTATGGAGCCCTGGCTGTCCGCGCACCCGGACAGCGCTGGCTGGTGGCTGGACTTAGCGTGGGACAGTTTCCTGGAGGGTGAGACCGGGGAGGCCTCGGCGATACTGGAGCGCCTGGGCGCGGCCCGCCCGGATTTCGACAGCCCGGACCGCGAGCTGCTACTGGCCCGCTGTAAGGTGGAGCAGGGCGACAGCGCGGCG
>JAJFUG010000217.1 GCA_021372515.1 bacterium | reverse complement strand
CACGAGCTCGGTCACTCCGTAGTTGATCAGGGCCGGGGCCTTGCCCGAATGGTCGATCTCGGCCAGCTTTATCGAGTGGCTGCCCAGGTCCAGGCCGACCGTGGTGGAGCCGCCTCTCTTGAAGAGCATTCTTTCTCCTTGGCAATTAAGGAGTTCGCTGTCTTTGGGCTCAGTATACCACAATTGCGATAAATTTGTCAAGCGGGCGCTCTATAACGTAATGCGCTTTATATCCTACAGTTAGATCGGCCCGGACGCACGGCTGACTCCGGGGAGAAAAAGGCGGGTATTTTATTTAATTGTCTTTGCGCACGGTCGACCGGGCCGGCCGGCGGGCATCATGTCCGTGGCTCCCGGAGCTGTCCTGGCGGGATGGCTGCACGCGGTTCGAGCGCGGCCCGCGTGGGCCGCGCTTTTTTCTGGCTGAGTCAGTCTACCACGAAAAAGGGGCGGGAGTCAACTTTTTGGTGGAAAAAAATGGATGGAATTGCATCAGGGCACGTATTCAATGTCTGCAAGGCGGGTTTGACTTGTTGTTCTTTGGTTTTGCCCGAAAGGACCAAAGGGCGTGGGGTCGTTATAAACTTGTTTAAGAGCGAGAATGTAGGGGCGCACCCATGTGTGCGCCCCTACATTTCAGTGAATGGACTTCAGGAAAAAAACTGCGCTGTAACCGTTGGGATCGGCGTCCCCGTGCATAGCGGCCTCAGTTGAGGTATGTCTCCTCGGCTTTCTTCTGGTTGGCTTGGCGCAGCTGCTTGATCGCTTTCTCCTTGATCTGGCGCACGCGTTCGCGGGTCACGCCGAAGATTTCGCCGATCTCCTCCAGGGTCATCGGCTCGGTGTCGTCCAGCCCGTAGTAGAAGCGCAGGATACGGGCCTCGCGGTCCTTGATCGAGGAGAGCATGTCCTCGATGGCCTCGCTCAGCTCCTGCTTGAACATCCCGTCCATCGGCCCGGGGGTCTTGTCATCCGGGATCGAGTTGAGCAGGATGATGTCATCCTGCGGGTTGGAACTCGACTCCAGCGAGTACTGGGGCTGGTACAGGGGCATCATCTCGGCCAGTTCGTCGCTGGCCATGTCGATCTCCTGCATGATCTCGGAGGTGGTGGGGTCGCGGCCCAGTTCCTGGCTCAGGCTGTTCAGGGCCTTTTCCATCTTGAACATGGCGCTGGCTTTGTTCAGCGGAATCCTCACCACGCGGCTCTGCTCGCTCAGGTACTGGATTATCGCCTGCTTGATCCACCAGACCGCATAGGTGATGAACCGCACGCCCTTGGTCTCGTCGAACTTGTACGCGGCCCGGATCAGCCCGATGTTGCCCTCGTTGATCAGGTCGGAGAGCGACACCCCCAGGTTTTGGTATTTCTTGGCGATCGAGACCACGAAACGCAGGTTCGACAGCACCAGTTTCTCGATGGCCCGGCGGTCGCCCGCCTTGTAGTCGCCGGCAAGCCGGACCTCCTGCTCGGGACCGAGCAGGGGGTAGTTGCTTATCTCCTTCAGGTACATCGAGATCGAATCCTCGTCGAACCGGCTTTTCCTGACTGGCGGTTTCGGCTTGGCCTGATCTTTATTTTCTTTACGGTTCTTGTTCAAGCGTGATCACTCCGAGTCACGGTTGTACTGACACTGTTGTGCGCCGGTATCTCTACTAAACCGGATTCGGCGGGAAAGTTCCACCCAGCCTGCCGCAGTGCGGCGGTCAGCGGTTGAACATCCCGAACTGGCGCAGGATATCCTGGCCGCGGACCAGGACCGAGTCGGCCGGACAGTTCGGGCACTGGCGCGGGTCATCCGCGTACAGGGCGAACACCGATTTGCACTTGATGCAGGCGAAGAGCTGGATATCCTCCTCCAGCGCCGCCTCGGGGTTGGACTCGATGGCTTTTAGCTTGTTCCCCAGGTACTCGAGGTCCTGGAATTCCAGGGTCTCCAGGGCGGCCTTGTGCAGCCTCCCGGCGATCTCGTCCTCCATCTCGCGGCGGCGCTTTTCGAGCTTGGCCATCGCGTTTTCGGTGCTGTTCTCGATGGTGGAAGAGGCCTCGGCGGCGTCTGCCTGGCCCTCGGCGGCCGGTGTCTCCTGCGCGCCGGGGCTGCTTGCTGCGGGAGCGGCCGGCTGGGGGGTGTCAGCCGCGGGGGCCACGGCCGGAGACGCCGGCTCGGGGCCGATCGCGCTGGTGAGCAGGCCCTCCGGGGGCACGACTCCCGAATCGGGCAGGCTGATCAGCATTTGCGCACCGCAGTTCTTGCAACGGGCCTTTTTCGGGCCGCCCGTCAACATGTCGTCGCGGACCTTGAACCTGGAGTCACACTTGTGGCAGATGATTATCATACGCAATCACCGCCTGGCGGGGGATCGGTTGCGGCAGGGGCCGGTGAGGGGAGTGCGCCTGGCACACGGCTCAGTCCTCGATCGGCAGGAATCCGATACAGAGCATGCGGTTGAGCTTGCGGCCGCTCTGTTTGCAGCTTCTGCGACAACGGGTGCAGGTCTCGTGGACCCGCCCGAGGGCATTCAGGGCTTGCGGTGGCGCCGGCCGTCCGCCGCTTTCCGGCAGGTTCGAGGCCAGGCGGAACATCGGTCCGGGGAACGCCGGGCTGGCCGGATCGTCCACTGTGTCCGGCTCATCCGGCGACAACTGCTCCGTCGGCGGGGGCGAGGGCAGGTTCTCCGTCACCTCGAGCTCCGGCTCCTCAGGCTCATCCTGGGACGGCCCACCCGACGTTTCGCCATACAGCCGGCCCAGTTTTTCCCACAGGCCGAGCTGGTTTTTTTCCAGTTCTTCACTCATCCACGACTTCCCCGCCCGAAATGCGGCGCCACTCTGTACAGAGAACGGACAAAGACGGCTCCGGTTACACCGCCCTGACCGGGAGGGGCGGTCAGCCGGCCTGGCGCTCCGATTCGCGTTCGTCGCTTTCGGCCGCGGGACTCTCCACCGTGGTCTCCAGGCCGGCCAGGTCATCGGCGCTCACCTGCGCGGCGCGGATGTTCTCCTCCTGAATCTTCTCGTAGACTTCCTGGCGGTGCACCGAAATTTCGCGCGGGGCTTTCACTCCCAACTTGACCTGCTTGCCCTGTATCTCGACCACGGTCACCTTGATGTCATCTCCGATGGCGACCGATTCGCCCTGTTTCCGTGTCAGGATCAGCATCCCTGCGCTCCTTTGTTCAGGTACGGGCTGGGGCGGATCTCACCGTGCCCGATGCATCCGCTTCTTCCGGGTCCACGCCGGGCGGACCCACCCGGCAGGTTGAAGATACAATATGCCCCTGGCAATAGCAAGGCCTATCGATAGAGCTTACAACCGTCTGCGGGAAAGTCAAGCTTAAAATGCCCGGTTGTCATGGAACTTGCGTTTTGGTTGCATACAGCGCCGTCATAACAGGTCGAGCTGGCGGTCGGGCGGACGGCGGCGCGGCGGCAGCGGCGCGAAAGCCTCCAGGCTGTCGGCTGGAATGTCGGCCACGAGCGGCGACCAGCCCGCCTCCAGCGTGCGGCCGTGCAGCATGCGACGCGCCGCGCTGGACAGGTACAGACGGCGTCCGGCGCGGGTGAGGGCAACGTACAGAAGGCGGCGCTCCTCGGCCGGGTCGCAGCCCTCGCGCTCCAGCGGAACGAGGCCCGCCTCCAGGCCGCAGACGAACACCACCGGGAACTCCAGGCCCTTGGCCGCGTGCATGGTGCTCAGGGTCACCGCCTCGGCCGCGGCGCGACCGGCTATGCGCTCCAGGTCGCCCTCGGCCTGGAGCGCCACCCGGCGCAGGAACTCGCGCCCGGAGCCGAAACGCTCAGTCACGCGCAGAAGGTGCTCCAACGGCGCGGGCTGCGCCTGACGTTGCGGCAGAAGCTCGGCGGCCAGGGTTTCGAGCAGGGTGGCTGGGGGCAGACGGTCGAGGTCGCGGCGGCAGCGGTCAACCAGCTCCAGGAACCGGGCGGCTTTCTCCCCGTGGCGCGACAGCGGCTCCTCGCGGATGATCTGGGCCTTGAGCTCCGCCAGCAGCGGCCGGCCATGTTCGGTTGCGTTCTGCGCCAGGCGCGCGAAATACTCGCCCTCCGGGTCCAGGCCGGCCAGGCGCAGCGCGCCGCGGAAATGCAGGTTGTCCTGGGCCGCGGCAGCCAGGCGCAACAGGGCCAGCAGCCCCTGCACCTCGCGGTCGGCCAGGAACGAGCGCGAAGCGCGCACCCGGCAGGGAAGGCCCTCCACC
>JAJFUG010000216.1 GCA_021372515.1 bacterium | reverse complement strand
TACGGATTTTCCAAAGGCTCGGGCTGAAGGCTTTTAATCCCCCTTAGAAAAGGGGGAAACAGGGGGTTGTAGCAGTTTGGCGCGGTCGAGTGGAATGTAGGGGCGCGGCATGCCGTGCCCTTTGCTTTTCCCTCCCCCTTTTCCAAAGGGGGATCGAGGGGGATTCGAGTTGTTGATTGGATTAAATCCCCCCTAACCCCCCTTTGCTAAAGGGGGGGGGACGGTCGCCCGGCTTTTTCGTAGGGGCGAGACATGTCTCGCCCGTAAGTGGGGCACGCTGCGGGGTGTCATGGAACGTACAACCCCCGCCTGCTTTGCAGGCACCCCCTTTGTTAAGGGGGAATTTTAACGGCTCCGCTCGGATTTTCCAAAGGCTCGGGCTGTGAGCTTTTAATCCCCCTTAGAAAAGGGGGAAACAGGGTGGGGTAGCAGTTTTGCAGTAGAAAAAACGGGGCACGGTGCACCGTGCCCCTCTACGTTTTAAATGCCGTCACCACTATGGCCGCCTCGGAGGCGAAGGTGGCGGAGGTGGGGTAGGCGGCCTGTTGGGTGGTGCCGACGGGTTTACCCCGGTCTGTGGCGAATCTGGCCCTCGCTGATGGAACGGGATAGGTGCTTTCATTCCCATTTTTCACCTCACTGCTATTTTAAGAACTCTACCCAATAAACATCCTTGACATTAATCATAATTGATTTAACACCGTCTAAAGGTATTTCTTTGTCGCTCTCTATATCAGGAATCCATGATGCTTCCTCAAGAACAAAATGACCCTTATTGGGATCTGAAGGCCATGCACTTGGCCAACCACGTAACCGTCTTTCGTCCTTTAGATGAAGCACGACAAAAGTTCTATTGTTTAAGAAGGTGCCAAACCATTCAGAAGGATAAGAAGTTTCTCTGGTGATTCCACAATCTCTTGCAATTTTATGTAGTTTATCGCTGTTTGAAAGATAAGCAAAGATAACGCCAATAAAAAGTGCAGTCAATACTGAATAAAATATCTCGGAGTAATTGTTCCATTCTCCGTACGAAAAATAACTCCCAATTTTTAAAACTATCCATTTTTCTGATAAAACACAAAACTGAATGATAATAGTAAATACCAGTGCCTGTACTACCCTTTCAAACTTTGAAGGAATAGGGAATGAGGTCAATCCATAGAAAACCCAAGCTGTAACGAAACCGGGTAAAAGAAACTGAAGAACAGAGATTAATTCTGTGGAAAAACTTTCCATATTATCTTCTGTCTAAAAAGAAAGCTTACTTTAATATAATTAATACCTTAGGCAATTTCAAGTTAGCTCTTTCACTGTCGGCAAACTGTCCTGCGCCCCCAATCTGGTGGTGGAGAGCGCCGCCGCGCGGCAGGCGAAGGCAATGGCCTTCTCCAGGCTTTCCCCGCGCGCCAGGGCCGCGCCCAGAGCGCCGTTGAAACAGTCCCCGGCCGCGGTGCTGTCCACGGACTGGACCGGAACCGTGGGGAAAGAGCGCACTCCGGCGCTGTCCCGGCAGAGCACGCCCTGCTTGCCACGAGTCACCAGCACCGTGGCCACCCCGCGGGCTTTGAGCGCCTCGGCCTGGGCCGTGCAGCTTGGCTCATCCGCGCCGGAGATACCGGTCAGCAGTTCCGCCTCGGTCTCGTTGGGCGTGATGAGGCTCACCCCGGCCAGAAGCTTATCTGGCAGCTCGCGCGCCGGGGCCGGGTCGAGGATCACCCGGGTGCCGTGCCGTCCCGCGATCTCAACCGCGCGCTCGACTGTTTCCAGCGGGATTTCGAGCTGTAAAAGGACACTGTCGGCCTTGGCGATCACCGCCTCGGCGGCGTCGATGTCCGCCGGACAGAGCTTTGCATTCGCCCCGGCCGCCACCACGATTATATTCTCGCCGTGCCGGTCCACCACGATAATGGCCACGCCAGAGGCGGCGCTCTCATCCTGCACCACGTAGTCCGTGCGGATACCGTCCCGCGTGAAATTCTCCAGCATTTTGGCCCCGAAAGCGTCCTTTCCCACCCGGGCCACAAAATACACCTGGGCGCCCAGACGGGCCGCGGCCACGGCCTGATTGGCGCCCTTGCCCCCGGCGATCATGGCGAACTCGCCGCCAAGGATAGTCTCGCCCGGCCTGGGGATACGGCCGGATTTGATCACCAGGTCCATGTTCGAGCTGCCGATCACCACCACCGGCTTGCGGTCCATGCTGGTTTCTCCCGTCATCTGTGAAATCTATTGTAGTCCGATTATAGAACGCGCGCGTGCCACAATGCTCTTGATGGTTACCGGGGGGGGAGTTTCCGGCTGTGGGGGAGTGACATAGCTCGACCAGTCGCGGCCGAGGATCACGGTGACATCCACCAGGGCCATCTCATCCGGCTGGCTGGTCAGGTGGGTGCAGCCCAGGGAGTTGGCCACGGCCAGGCCCACCTCGGGGCGCTCGGTGTGGTTCACCACCAGGGTGTTCTCGTAGTCGAAATTATCAGCGTTGGCCGCGCTGACCACATCGAAGCGCAGGTCGCGCAAACGGGTGGTCATATCGCGCCCGGCCCCCGGCTCGCCGCAGCCGTTCAGGACCCGCACCTCCACCGTGGCCGGGTCGACCGGCGGCAGGGCCAGGTTCTGCCCCGGCACGACAGCCTGGGCGGCCTGCTCCTGGCTGGCTTTCTGGGCCAGGGCGCTCTCGCGGTACTGCAGCCAGGCCGAGGTCATGAACAGCACCAGCACGGCCAGCGCGGCCACGAGGGCCAGGCTGGTAAGAAGGCCCTTGAGCGTCACCAGCGGCTTGCCCCGTCGCGGCGCAGCCGCACTCAGGGTGCGTCGGTTGGTCTCGACCGCCTGTCCCTTGCGCGACTTGCGCAGGTTCTTCAGGTGTTCGCGCCGGTTGCGGCTGTAGGGGCGGCTGGGCATTTTCGGGCCATGCTGTGAGGGGTGGAGACTGCCGGAATTGACTTTCCCTGCCCTGAAAATAGCAGGTCCGGGCGCAAGAGAGCAACAGTTTTGTAAGCGCTCACTTCTTGTCCCGCCCGTTGAGACTCACCGCGTTCCAGGCCGCCACGCCGTTGGAATGCAGGGGACGACCCTTGCCCACGGTATAGATCAGCTTGCGGCCCAGCACCTCGTGGTAGACCTCATCCAGCGCCTTGACCACCCGCCGGCCCAGGGCGCGCACATCGCTCTCCTCGGCGCGCTGGGGACGGTTGGGTTCGAGATAATCGGCGCAGAACATGATTTTCTCCACCAGGCCGGCCTCGGGATGGCTGGTCGTGTGGTAGAACACGGCATCCAGGATGTCGTTGTCGGTCACACCCAGGACAGAGCGCAGGTAATGCGCCGCCGCGGGGCCGTGAAGAAGGCCGCCGCCCAGACGCCAGGTCTCGCTGTCCAGGGGCACGGACTGGGCCAGGATGTAATCGCGCAGCTCTTTCTGGCTGAAACCCTTGTACAGATCGTGGGCCAGGCCCGCGATGTAGACCTTGTCCGGGATGTCGTTCGCCGGGGCGATCCTGGCCGCCGCCTTGCGCGCGAACTGGGCCACCGAATTGATGTGCAACTCCAGGCGCTTACCCGCGTACCGCCGCTTGATCTCGGCTTTCAGCTCTTTCGCCAGTGCGTCAAACTGTCCCATCGCCCTCACCCTACTTGAGCAGCTCTTTCATCTCGCGCACCGCGCGCTCCAGGCCGACCAGCACCGCGCGGCTGATTATGGAATGTCCGATGTTGACCTCCTCCAGGGCCGGGATGGCCAGCGCGGCGGTGATGTTCCAGTAGTTGAGCCCGTGCCCGGCGTAGACCGCCAAACCGCGCGAGGCAGCCAGTTCAGCGGCGGCAGACAGTTTGGTCAGTTCCCGCTCGACCGCCTCCGGCCCCACGGCGTTGGCGTAGGCCCCGGTGTGGAACTCGACCGCATCCGCCCCGACCGCGGCGGAAAGCCCGGTGACCTTGATCTCCGGGTCGATGAACAGGCTGACCCGGATGCCGGCGCCCTTGAGCCGGGCGATCACATCGGCTAACTTGGCCCGGTGCTTGGCCACATCCAGCCCGCCCTCGGTGGTGACCTCCTGGCGTTTTTCCGGGACCAGGGTGGCCTGGTCGGGGTGCAGGGCCAGGGCGATGGCGGTGATCTCCTCGCTGGCGCCCATCTCCAGGTTTAGCCGGGTGCGCACCGTGCGGCGCAGAACTTCCACGTCGCGGTCCTGGATATGACGGCGGTCCTCGCGCAGGTGCACAGTGATCTGGTCGGCGCCTGCCAGCTCGGCCAGGGCCGCGGCCCAGACCGGGTCGGGCTCCACCGTGCGGCGGGCCTGACGCAGCGTAGCCACGTGGTCCACGTTCACGCCCAGTCTAATCAATGTCGCCTCCGTGGTAGGTGATTGTGTGCGGGCTGTCGGCCAGAAGGCGCTCGATCAGGGAGCGGCGCATCCGCACCCGCAGGGTCAGGCGGCTGTCATCGCTGCGGCGCTCCAGCACGTGGCCCTGCTCGTGAAGGCTGGCTGCCAGACGGCCCTCCTCCGGGCGCAGGTCGATGGAGAACTCGGCCTCGGTGCGCCGGACTATCTCCAGGAGCTTGTCGCGCAGGTGGCGCACGCCGCTGTCGCCGCGCGCGGCCGAGCTGAACACCGCGCCGGGGTGCTGCTCCGCGATCTCGAACACGTTGTGGCGCTCGGCCACGCGGTCCACCTTGTTGAACACCAGGGTGCGCTCGATCTCTCCCGCCCCGATCTGGCCCAGCACCTTGTTCACCACCGTGATGCGCTCGGAGAAGTGGGGGCTCGCCACATCCACCACCAGCAGAAGGTGGTCCGCCTCGGCCACCTCGTGCAGCGTGGCCTTGAACGAGGCCACCAGGTGATGCGGCAGGTGGTTGATAAAACCCACCGTGTCGGTGAGCAGCACCTCGCGCCCACCCTCCAGGCCCACCCGTCGCGTGGTGGTGTCCAATGTGGAGAAAAGCTGGTCGCGCACCAGGATATCGGCCCCGGACAGGGCGTGCAGCAGCGAACTCTTGCCGGCGTTGGTGTAGCCGACCAGGGCCAGGTTGAACAGTTTCTCGCGGGCAGAGCGCCGCACGGCGTGCTGGTTCTCGATACGCACGAGCTTGTGCTTGAGGTCGGCGATCTTGCGCTGGATGATCCGGCGGTCGGTTTCGAGCTGGGTCTCGCCCGGGCCGCGCAGGCCGATGCCGCCGCGGATGCGCGACAGGTGCACCCACATCCGTTTGAGCCGCGGCAGCAGGTATTCGAGCTGGGCCAGTTCCACCTGAAGGCGGGCCTCGACCGTGCGGGCGTTGTGGGCGAAGATGTCGAGGATCAGCTCGGAGCGGTCCAGCACCTGCACCTCGAACAGGTCCTCCAGGTTGCGCGCCTGGCTGGGCGAGAGGTCATCGTCGAATATGGCGATGTCCGCCTCGTGCTGCTGGATAAGGTCGCGGACTTCCTCGGCCTTGCCGCTTCCGATATAAGTTGTCGAGTCGACCCCGCGAAAGCGCTGCGTGACCCGTCCCACCACCTCAGCACCGGCGGTGTCGGCCAGGCGCTCCAACTCCTCGAGGGGGCTGTCGCCCCAGAGGTGGCTGTCCGTGCGCTCCATGCCGAACAACACGGCTTTCTGCGGGGTCTGGTTGATATCAATCATGCTCAAGAAGCTGTTCCCACTCCTCGTAAGCTTTATCTATCCCAGCCTTGAGAGTTTCCATCTCGCTGGCCAGAGAGACGGCCAGGCCCTCCTGACGGTAGGTCTGAGGGTCGCCGAGACGGTGCTCCAGGGCGGTTTTACGTTCCTCCAGGGCGGCGATCTCGGCCTCGATCTTCTCTCGCCGCTCGCGAATTTTCTGCAGCGCGTTCTTGCTCAGGCCGGATTTGGCTGTCTGCTCCTGACGGGCTGTCTCCGCCGCCGGGGCGGCCGGCTTGGCCGCGGCCGGAGGTGGTGCGGCCAGGGCCTTTTCAAGCTCATCGCGCTTGGACTTATAATAAGAATAATCCCCGTCGTATTCAACTGTTTTGTCCAAACCCCCGCCCAGGCGCGCCCCGGAGACGAACTCAAGCACGCGGGTGGCCAAGCCGGCCAACAGGTCGCGGTCGTGGGTGATCATGACCAGGGTGCCGGGGTACTCGGCCAGGGCCTCCTGGAGCGCCTCGCGGCTGTAGATGTCCAGGTGGTTGGTGGGCTCGTCCAGCAGCAGAAGGTTGGCCCGGGAGTAGATCAGCCCGGCCAGGACCAGGCGGCGGAACTCGCCCTCGCTCAACGTGCCCACGCTCTGCTCCACCTGCTCGCCGCGGAACAGGAACCGCGCCAGGTAGCCGCGCAACTGGCCCAGGGTCAGGTCCGGGGCGTGGCTGGACATGTAATCCAGCACCCGGCGGTTGTCGGAGGGGCGCTCCACGTGCTGGGGCAGCACGGCCAGGCTGACATCCTTGCCCCAGCTCAGGCGCCCGGAATCGGAGGCGAGCTTGCCGGCCAGAATCTGCAGCAGGGTGGATTTGCCGGTGCCGTTGTCGCCGATCACGGCCAGGCTGTCGCCGCGCATCAGGGTCAGGTCCAAATCCTCGAACAGCGGCGCGCCGCCGTCCCAGCCCTTGGCCAGCCCCTTGGCCTCCAGCACCAGCGAGCCGGACTGGTCGGCCACCTGGATCTGCCAGCGCGGGGCGCTGCGTCCCCGCCGCACCTCGGGCGGCGGATCCATCCGGTCGAGCATCTTGCGGCGGCTCTGGGCCTGACGGCTTTTCTGGCCGTAGATGTTGCGCCGGATGTAGTCCTGGAGCTGGTCCACCTTGCGCTCGTAGTTGGCCAGGGTGCGCTCGGCGCGCTCGGCCTCGGCCGCGGCCCACTGGGCGTAAGCGTCGTAGTTGCCCCCGAACAGCGTGACCTTGCGGTCCAGTATCTCGATGGTGCGGTTGGTGACGTTGTTCAGGAAAGCGCGGTCGTGCGAGATCACTACCACCGTGGAGCGGGTCTCGGCCAGGAAACCCTCCAGGAACTCGATGGCCCTGAGGTCCAGGTGGTTGGTGGGCTCGTCCAGGAACAGGATGTCCGGCTCGGCCAGCAGGCAGCGGGCCAGGGCCAGACGGCTTCTCTGGCCGCCGGAGAGGCTCGCCAGGCTCTGGCCGAAGGTAGCCTCGCCCAGGCCCAGGCCGACTAACATCTTTTCCGCCCGCGCGCGCAGGCTGTAGCCCTCCAGGCGCTCGAAACGCTCCAGAGTCGAGCCGTAGCGGTGCAGCTCGTCCTCGTTGGGTGTCTCGCCCCGCTCCAGGCGGGCCTGGAACTGGTGGATGCGGTTCTCCAGCTCGCGCACCTCGCCCGCGGTGGCCAGCAGCTCCTCCAGCACGCTGCGCGCCGAGCCGGTGTCCACCTCCTGCTCCATGTAGCGCAGGCTGAGGTTCTTTTCGGCATGCACCTGGCCGCTGTCCGGGGCATCCAGCCCGGCCAGGATACGGCAGAAAGTGGTCTTGCCAGCCCCGTTGGGCCCCACCACGCCCACCCGGTCGCCGGCGCGGATGAGCCCGGTCACCGGCTCGAACACCGTGTGCCCACCGAAACTGCGGCAGATATCCACAAAGCTGATCAAAGTCACTGTCTCGTCTCCTCGCTGCTGTCCTCGCTCTTGTCCGTGTCACCCGCGTTTTCCCCGGCCGCCGGGACCCCGGGTGCGCCTGCGCCGCCGGGCGCTCCACCGTGACGGCGGTACCAGTCGAGGCGGCGGGCGATCTCCTTTTCCTGCCCCAGGGTGGTGGGCTCGTAGAAACGCAGGTCCTCCAGGCCATCCGGCAGGTACTGCTGGGCCGTGAAATGGAAGGGGAAATCGTGCGGGTACTTGTAATTCTTGTGATAGCCCAGGGCTTTCATCAGGGCGGTGGCGGCGTTGCGCAGGTGCAGGGGCACCGGGGCGCTCAGGTGCTGGCGGGCCGCCTCCTGGGCCTTGTGCAGGGCCAGGTAGCTGGCGTTGCTCTTGGGGGCGCAGGCCAGGTAGGTCACGGCCTGGCTCAGCGGGATCGCGCCCTCGGGCAGGCCGATCACGCTCACCGCCTTGTGCGCGGCCACGGCCAGGGGCAGGGCCTGCGGGTCGGCGTTGCCGATGTCCTCCGAGGCGAAGATTATCATCCGCCGCAGGATGAACAGCGGGTCCTCGCCGGCCTCAAGCATGCGGGCCATGTAGTAGAGCGCGGCATCCGGGTTGGAGCCGCGCAGGCTCTTGATGAACGCCGAGATGACATCATAGTGCTGGTCGCCCTGACGGTCGTACTGGAGCATGCGGCGCTGCAGGGCCTGGGAGATGGTCTCCTTGTCCAGGCTCTTGCCGCCGGTGCCGCTTTCGATGAAAGCGGACGCCATATCCAGCGCCGAGAGCGCCACCCGTGCATCCCCGTCCGAGGCCTCCAGCAGGAACTGCCGCGCCCCGGGCTCCAGGCTCAGGCCCAGCGCTCCAAGCCCGCGCTCGCTGTCGGCCAGGGCGCGGTCGACAATGCGGCCCAGGTTTTCGGTCTCCAGGCGCTTCAGCACGAACACCTTGACCCGGCTGAGCAGGGCGCTGTTCACCTCGAACGAGGGGTTCTCGGTGGTGGCCCCGATCAGGGTGATTATGCCGTTTTCCACGTGCGGCAGAAGGGCGTCCTGCTGCGCCTTGTTGAACCGGTGGATTTCATCCAGAAACAGGAGCGTGCGGCGGCGCTGGAGCCTCAGGCGCTCGGCGGCCTCGGCCACCGCGGCCTTGATCTGCGCCACCCCGCAGGTGACCGCGCTGTAGTGCTCGAACGCCGAGCCGGTCTGTCCGGCGATTATCCCGGCCAGGGTGGTCTTGCCGCTGCCCGGGGGGCCCCAGAAAATCATCGAGCGGATGCGGTCGCTCTGTATCATCCGGCGCAGCACCCCCTCCGGCCCCAGGATATGCTCCTGGCCCTCGAACTCATCCAGGGTGCGCGGGCGCATCCTCTCGGCCAGGGGCGAGACCCGTCCATCGCCCAGCTCATCCGGCAGGCCGAATATGTCCTGTTCGTTTTTGCGGCTCATTCTGCGTGTCCCGCCACCGGGCGGACCGGTGGACAAATGCCAGAGACTGACTTATTTTTGACCCAATAAAGCACAGGGGCAAATA
>JAJFUG010000215.1 GCA_021372515.1 bacterium | reverse complement strand
CTCAACTACTACGCCCGTTTCATCGAGCTGGCCGGAGAGATCAACTCCAAGATGCCGGATTATGTAGTTGAGCTGGTCACCGGGGCGCTCAACCAGATGGAAAAGAGTGTCAAGGGCGCGAAGATCCTGGTCCTGGGCGTAGCCTACAAGAAAGATATCGACGACTTGCGTGAGAGCCCGGCGCTGGATGTGATCAAGCTGCTGCAGCGCAAGGGGGCCGCGGTCTGTTTCACCGACCCGTTCGTGCAGGAGTTCGCCATGAACGGCAAGCCGCTGGTGAGCCAGGAGCTCACCGCCAAGCTGGTCGCCGCGGTCGACTGCGTGGTGGTCACCACCGACCACAGCGGCTTCGACTATCCGATGGTGCTGAAGAATGCGCGCTCGATAGTGGACACCCGCAACGCTTTCGGTTCGCGCGGCCTGGTGTCGGAGAAGATAGTGAAATTGTGACCGGAGAAAGCAGAGACAGAAAGGGCTGAGCCTTGAGAAAAGATTTGCTGGACAAGATTATTCACGCCAGTTGGGAAGCGCAGCTCATACTGATCACACTGGCGATCTTCTCCGTAGTCAGTTGGGCGATAATGGGTTCTAAGTTCAGGTTGCTTCGCCGTGCAATTGCCGAGATCGACATGTTCATGGAGAGGTTCCGCAAGGCGCGCGACCTGGAACAGATCCAGGAGGCGGCCCGCGACATGGATGTCTCTCCCATCGGGATCATGGTCAGCACCGCCGTGCGCGAGGTGCACCAGCTGCGCAAGCTGATCGCCGCCCGCGCTGCGGACAGCGGTCTGGGGTTCGATCCCACGGTGATGATGCGCGACAACCTGCTGATGTCGATGGAGCGTGTCATTTCGGACCGCGCCGCCGAGTTGCGCAAGTATATCGTCTTCCTGGCCACCTGCACCACGATCAGCCCTTTCCTCGGCCTGCTGGGCACGGTCTGGGGCATCATGATCTCCTTCCTGGACATTGCGACCAAGGGCTCGGCCAACATCGCGGTGGTCGCCCCCGGCATCGCGGACGCCCTGACTACCACAGTGGCCGGCCTGTTTGTGGCTATTCCGGCGGTCGTGGGCTACAACTACCTGAACAGCCGGGTGAAAATGATCGTGGAGCGCTGCAACAATTTCGCGCTCGAACTGGCCGGGATTATCTACAAGAGCAGCCTGAACCTCTGAGTTGACGCCGCCCCTCCCGGGGCGCTCTGAATACACGCGGCGGCTGCATCGTCCAACCGCTGTAGGGAGGAAAGCTTGTCCAGGTTCATCAAGCGTGAGAACGAGGACGGGATGATGGATCAGATCAACATCACCTCCCTCGTCGATGTCACCATGACCCTGCTGATCGTGTTCATGATCTCGACCCCGCTGTTCCAGGGCGGGATCGAGGTGGTGCTGCCCAAAACGCAAGTTGCGCAGTCGTTCACCTTTACCGGGCTGGTGGTCACCCTGAGCAAGGACAAGGGCATCTACCTCAACGATGAGGCCGTGCCCGAGGAGCAGCTTGCCGACAAGCTGGCCCAGTACTATGCCAGCAGCAAGACCAAGGCGGTCTACCTGCGGGCGGATGAGGACATCGCCTACCGCAAGGTGACCCTGATCCTGGGGCTGATCAAACAGGCCGGGTTCGAATCTCTTGGCCTCGTGGCCGAACCCTCTGTGCTGCCGCCCTCCGGACGCTGAAACAGGCTCGCCCGTGGCGCACGCCCGGCCGCGGTCGATGAAAGGATGCTTTTTGCGCAAGGCGATTCTGACCTCGGCTTTCATCCATCTGGCCCTGGTGGCCGCCGTGATGGTGGCGGGCTGGCGCAGGACCACCTATATCTCCCTGCCTTCGGTCTATCAGGTGCAGCTCATCGCCATGCCGGATGTGCAGGCCGCTCCACCGGAGGATGTGGTGGAGCAGGTGGAGGCGGAAACGA
Source organism: bacterium (assembly GCA_021372515.1). Lineage (NCBI taxonomy): Bacteria > bacterium. The sequence goes on along the minus strand of JAJFUG010000215.1, from coordinate 20,262 downwards.
TACCGCCTCCGCCGGAGGAGAAAAAGCGCCTCAAGCCCAAGCCCAAGAAAGAAAAGCCCACGCCGCAGAAACAGACGCAGCAGTCGACCATCCAGGGCAAGAACCTGTCCCAGGTCGACCCGGGCCTGAGCGGCATGCGCTCGGATGAGGTGTTCGAGTACCCGTACTACCTGCGTATCATGGTGGACAAGATCAGCCGCAACTGGATCAACCCCTACAGCGGCCGCGAGGAGTCGGTGGTGGCCACGATCTATTTCCGGGTGGGGGGGGACGGCACGATCAGCGACGCACGGGTGGAGACGAGCAGCGGAGTGGCCAGTTTCGACCGGGCCGCCCTGCGCGCCGTATTCAGCTCCAACCCGCTGCCTCCGCTGCCGGCCGATTACAGCGAACCGCAGCTCACGGTGCATCTGGATTTCGAATACAAACCCCAGTGAGAGACAAGAGCAAGGGACAGGCCATTGTGAAAAGGATGATCGCGCTCGTTCTGCTTACCTTCGCCGCTCTGCCGCTAATGGCCCAGGCGCCACCCGGCCAGCTGCCCTCGGGCGAAGTCCGCACCCGCATCACGACCAGCCAGATACGGCGCTACAAGATAGTGGTCGCGCCGCTGCCGGTCGCCGACCCGACCATGCCCGACATCCACGCCCAGGCCCAGGAACTGCGGGAGGTGGTGCTGGCCGACCTGGATTTCTCGCTGCGCTTCGACCTGGTCAACCGCAACGTGGATGAGCTGACCTTTGCCGCGCTCAGCTCGGACAAGGGCAGCGTGGACTACGCCGGCTGGAAAGGCACCGGCTCGGACTATCTGGTGGCCGGCTCGTTCCTGATGGTGGGGGGCAAGCCCTCGGCCGAGATACGGGTCTACGACCTGTCCCTGGGGGATTTGGTATTCCTGAAGAACTACGAGCTCGACCTGGAGCATATCCGCAAGGTGGCGCACCGCATCTCGGACGACATCGTGCTGAACATCACCGGCGAGCGCGGGGTGGCCGGCACGCATATCGCCTTTATCAGCCAGACCGCCAAGCGGGCCAAGGACATTTACATCGCGGATTACGACGGGTACAACGTGGTGCGGCTGACCTCCGACAGCACTCTGGCCAAGAGCCCCACCTGGAGCCCGGACGGCGACCAGATCGCCTATACGAATCTGCGGGACGGGGACGCCGATATCTACGTGGTGAACGTGGCCACCCGGCGCGCCAAGGTGCTCTACGCGGCCAAGGGCGTGGACCAGGCCCCGGACTGGTGCAAGCGCAACGGCTTCATGGCCTTTTCCAGCAGCGCCACCGGCAACCAGGAGATTTACTACCTTCCGCCGGGCGAGCACAAGCCCCGCCGTCTGACCTATAGCTTCGCCATGGATTTCGAGCCGAGCTGGTCGCCCAACGGCGAGGAACTGGCCTTTGCCAGCACGCGCGCGGGCAACCCGCACATTTTTATCATGGGCGCCGACGGCCTCAACGTGCGCCGCCTGACTTTCGAAAGCCGCAACACCACCCCGCGCTGGCGGCCCCTGCCGTTCGGCGACAAGGTGGTGCTGACCACCGAGGTGGGCCTGTTCCAGATCGCCATCATCGACACCAACGGCGACAATTTCATCCAACTCACCACGGACGGCGAAAACCGGGATGCCTGTTGGAGCCCGGACGGTCTGCATATTATATTCTGTTCAGACCGCCGCGGCGGTCGTGGCAATTTCGAGCTTTTCGTCATGGACTGGGACGGGCGCAACCAGCATCCGCTGAATGCGCGGTTCCGCGACGGCAGCGCGCCAGCCTGGTCGCCTTTCGCCGAATGAGCCCCGGACGCGGGTCTGGGAGGGGCGCTGCCCCGGATTGGCGGGATTTGTCGACCTTTTACTCTTGACAAAAGAGGGCTTTGGTGTAATAATCTTACTGATTTGATTGCACTTCAAGGTAGTTATCCGTCCGGGTACACCACGGATACGTTATTTCTGAAGTTCTGGAAAGCAGAATTTTCAGTTGGTCCAACTCATTGCCGGGGGTGATTCGTGAGTAGAAAGATGTTAGTGTCCACACTCGCAGCTCTTATGTTCGCTCTGGTTCTCGGTTGCCACAAGAAAGAAGTCGCTCCGCCGCCTCCGCCTCCCGCTCCGCCCGTTGTCGAGAAGGCCCCTGAGCCGGCCAAGCAGGATGACTCCGAGATGCTGGCCCGTCAGCGCCGCGAGCGCCTGACCAAGGCCGCCGAGCAGATCGCGGCCAAGATAGTCTATTTCGATTTCGACAAGAGCAACATCAAGCCGGAGTATCAGTCGGTTCTGACCGAGATCGCCGGGATCCTGAAGGACAACAGTGAGCTGACCCTGCTCGTCTCGGGCTACTGCGATGAGCGCGGCACCGAGGCCTACAACCTGGCCCTCGGCGAGCGCCGTGCCACCTCCGCCCAGGAATTCCTGGTCAACGCCGGTGTGGCGGCCAGCCGCATCACCGTCAAGAGCTGGGGCGAGGAAAATCCGGTCGCCGACTGCCACAACGAGTCCTGCTGGTCCAAGAACCGCCGGGACGAGTTCAAGGCTGAGTTCTAAGATAGAGAGAATGTCGGACGGATGCGTGCCGGCATCAGTGTGAATTTTAGCGACTCGGCGGTAACGCGTGATCTGCACGGACGGGGGGCCGCTTGTATCGATCCCCGCGGTTCTTACGACACCGTTGAGGAATACCTGAGTGGGCGCCGATATATTCACCGGCGCCCACTTGTTTAATACGCCCATTCGGGGCCGCAGGCCCGCGCTGGAAAGTCACCGAGCCGGGAGGGGCAATGATGGCAGTTTGCGGGAAAAGCAGCCTGGCCGCGATTCTGGTTCTGGCAGTGCTGGCCGTGGCCGGTTGCGGCGGGGCCAAGTCGAGCGATCTGCAAATCCTGCGTTCCGAGGTGTTCGGCCTGCGCCAGGACCAGCGCCAGCTCAAAAGCCAGATCGCCCTGCTGGACAGCCTGGTCAATCAGCGCGTGGAGACGCTCGACCGTTTCCAGGCCGGCTACCGCAGCGACACCGGGCAACTTGAAGAGCAGATGTCCACCCTCCAGCAGAGAATTTCCGACACAGAGCAGCGGCTTCTGCGTTTACAGTCCGAGTTCCAGGCGCGCGCCGTCTCGGGGCAGAGCGTCCCCGCTGCAGGCGGTAGTGCAACCGCCACCCCTGCCACCCAGAACGCGGCTGATCCCAATCAGCTCTACGAACTTGCCTACAAGGATTTCACCGCCAGCAACTACCAGATGGCTATCGAGGGTTTCCGGGATTTTCTGGCCCGCTATCCTGATATCCCGCTGGCGGCGAATGCGAACCTCTACATCGGGAACAGCTTCCGGGCGCTGAAAAAGTACGACGAAGCGATCAAGGCCTACCGCCAGATCGTGGACCGTTTCCCCGATTCCCAGCTCGTCCCGGACGCGCTCTACCGGATCGGTGACTGTTATATCAGCATGGGGCAGAAAGCGCGCGGAGAAACGTTCCTGCAGACAGTGGTCCAGAAATACCCGGACTCCGATGCAGCCCAGATGGCTCGCGCCAGGTTGAATCCCTGAACCTATGAAATGTCCGTTCTGCAACTATGAGGACAGCCGGGTGGTCGACTCCCGCGCAGTGAAGGATGGGTCCATAATCCGCCGCCGCCGCGAGTGTTTCGAGTGCAAGCGCCGCTTCACCACCTACGAGTACATTGAGAGCATCCCGCTGATGGTGGTCAAGAGTGACGGGCGGCGGGAGCCCTACAGCGCCGAAAAGTTGAAGATGGGCCTTATCACCGCCTGCAAGAAACGTCCGGTGCGCATGGATGACATCGACCGGCTGATTCACCAGGTGGAAAAGGCCATCGACCGTTTGAATGTCAGTGAGGTGCCGAGCAAGGTCCTGGGCGAGGAAGTGATCAAGCAGCTCAAGAAGCTCGACCCGGTGGCCTATGTGCGTTTCGCCTCGGTCTATTACCGTTTCGAGGCGGTTTCGGAGTTCGAGAAACAGATCCGGGAACTGGGTCCGGAAAGAGTCAATCCGGAGTGACAGGAAGGTCAGATGGTTAAGCTCGCCACGTTCCGCGGGGGGGTCCATCCTCCCGAGTTCAAAGACGCCACCAAAGATAAAAAGATTGAGCCGGTCGCGCTGCCCTCGAAAGTGGTGCTGCCCTTGCAGCAGCACATCGGAGCGCCGCTGGAGCTGGCCGTGGCCAGCGGGGATGCGGTCAAGGTCGGCACGCTGGTGGCCCGTGCGACCGGGTTCGTGAGCATCCCGTTGCACAGCCCGGTTTCGGGCACAGTCAAGTCGGTCGGCGAGGCTCTGCACCCGAGCGGGGTCAGTATGCAGGCCGTGGTGATCGAGTCGGACGGCCAGGACGAGTGGGAACCCGGGCTGCTCACCCGCCGCGACCCGGAAAGCCTGGGTGTGGACGAGATCAAGAAGATCATCCGCGACGCCGGCATCGTAGGTCTGGGCGGCGCGGCTTTCCCCACGCATGTCAAACTCTCTCCTCCCGCCGACCGTAAGATCGACGTTTTCATCCTCAACGGCGCAGAGTGCGAGCCCTACCTCACCACCGACTACCGTCAGATGCTCGAGCGCAGCGCCGACCTGGTGGCCGGAGTGGGGATTATCGCCCGCGTGCTTGGCTGCGCGAAAGTGTACCTCGCCGTGGAGAGCAACAAACCCGAGGCCCTGGCCGCCGTTGCCGGGCAGGCCAAGGGGCGCGAGGGCTGGCAGGTGGTCACGCTCCAGACCAAGTACCCGCAGGGCGGTGAGAAACAGCTTATCGAGGCCATTGCCGGCCGCCAGGTCCCCTCGGGCAAGCTGCCGATGGACGTGGGCTGCGTGGTGCAGAACGTCTCCACAGTGCTTTCGGTGTTCGACGCCGTGACCACGGGACGCCCGCTGATCGAGAAAGTGGTCACCGTGACCGGCGGCGCCGCGCTGAACCCCGGCAACTACAGCGTGCGGGTGGGGATGCTGATCAGCGAGCTGCTGGAGAAAACGGGCGGGGTGGCCGAGAACCTGGGCAAGGCGGTGATGGGCGGGCCGATGATGGGCGTGGCCCTGCCGAACCTGGAGGTGCCGGTGCTCAAGGGGACCAACGGTCTGCTGCTGATACCCGAGCCGGTGCCGGAAAGCCTTCACCGCGCCTGCATCCGTTGCGGCGGCTGCGTGGATGCCTGTCCGATCCACCTGTTGCCCTGCGACCTGGCCCTTCTGGCCGAGAACGAGCGCTGGGACCGTTGCCGTGAGCTTAACGTGAAGGACTGCATCGAGTGCGGCTCGTGCAGCTTCACCTGCCCGGCCGGACGGAACCTGGTGCAGCTTATCCGCTACGGCAAGTTTACGGTGATGAGCCAGGACCGGGCGGCCAAGAAATAAATCCCGCCTCCGGGCGAGGCGCTGTCCGCTGACAGCGGTGGCTCCGGGGCAGTGTTAACCGTTTCAATTCGCAATCGAACGGAATTTTCCGGGAGAAGTCTGTCCAAGAGCGGCAAGGTGACCTGATGAGTGAATTTCTGAAAGTCTCGAGCTCTCCACATTTCTACACCGGCGAATCGGTGCCCTCGATCATGAAAGGGGTGCTGATCTCGCTGGCTCCGGCCACGCTGGGGGCGGTGTATTTCTTCGGCTGGCACGCCGCGATGCTGATCGTGCTGAGCATCGGCTCCGCGGTGGCGGCCGAGGCGCTCTGCCAGCGCCTACGCAAGGTGCCACGCTCGATCGATGACTATTCGGCAGTGGTGACCGGTCTGCTGCTGGCGTTCAACCTTCCGGCCAACGCGCCCTGGTGGTTGGCGGTCCTGGGCGGCGTTTTCGCCATCGTGGTGGCCAAGGAAGTGTTCGGCGGCATCGGCTTCAACGTCTGGAACCCGGCCCTGGCGGCGCGGGCGTTCCTGCTGGCCTCGTTCCCCACAATCATGATTTCCAGTCCCGACTACCCGGTCCCGCGTGGCGGCACGCTGAGCGGCCTGACCCTGGATGGTGTCACCCAGGCCACCCCGCTGCAGCTGATCAAGAACACGGTGGCCCCCATCCTGCAGAATCCCTCGGCTTTCAGCCCGCGGGAGGTGCAGAACGCCCATGCGGTCCTGGCCCAGACCGGCCAGTGGGAGTTCTACCGGAACCTTCTGCTGGGCAACATGGGCGGCGTGCTGGGCGAGACCTCGGCGATTCTGCTGCTGATCGGTGCGGTCTACCTGTTCGTCCGCAAGTACATCGACTGGCGGGTGCCGCTGGGCTACATCGGCACCGTGGCGCTGGCCGCCTGGGTGTTCGCCGGGCCCGAGGGCTATTTCACAGGCAACCCGCTGCTGCACGTGCTGAGCGGCGGGCTGATCCTGGGCGCCTTTTTCATGGCCACGGACATGGTGACGAGCCCGGTGACCCGCAAGGGTAAATGGGTGTTCGCCGTGGGCTGCGGGCTTCTGACCGTGCTGATCCGGGTCAAGGGCGGCTACCCCGAAGGTGTCTCCTACGCCATCCTGCTGATGAATACGGCTACGCCGCTGATCGACGCCTACACCCGTCCGCGGGTCTACGGCGCGGAAGCCGCGGGAGGTAAGTGAAATTGCGTGAGATATTGAAAATGGCGGTGATCCTGGCTTTCATCTCGGTGGTTGCCGCCTCGGCCTTGTCCAATGTCTACCTGGTCACCCGCGACAAGATCGCTGCGGTGGAGGCCTCGCGCGAGGCCGAGGCCCGTCGGGCCTCCCTGCCCGGGGCAGGCTGGTTCGAGAAAGACTCCAGCGCGGCGCTGCTCTACTACCGGGCCTACTCCGACAGTGTCAGCCGTCAGCTTATCGGCTACGTGGTTCCGGCCGAGGGACACGGCTACTCCAGCGACATCCGCACCATGGTCGGGTTGGACACGCTGCTGCAACTGACCGGGATCAAAATCGCCGCGCAGCAGGAGACCCCGGGCCTGGGCACACGGGTGGAGGAAGTCAAGAGCGGAGCGAAGACCCCCTGGTTCCAGGACCAGTTCAAGGGTAAATCCATCGAGCAACTGCAAGTGGTCAGGGGCAAGGACCCCAGCCGCATCGAGGCCATCACCGGCGCGACAATCAGTTCGCGGGCGGTCACCCGCTCGGTCCGTGAGGCCATGGAAAAATTGCAGTCGAAAATCAAGCAACCCTGATCGTAGAAGGAGTCGAGCGTGTCATACTGGAAAACGTTCAGCCGGGGGTTGTGGGAGGAAGTGCCGATTTTCCGGCTGCTGCTCGGGCTGTGTCCCACCCTGGCGACGAGCACGTCCGTAGTCAACGGAGTGGGCATGGGGCTGGCCGCCACCACGGTGCTGGTCGGCTCCAACGTGGTGGTATCGCTGGTGCGCAAGGGCATTCCGGGCAAGATCCGCCTGCCGGCCTACATCGTCATCATCGCCAGCTTCGTCACCATAGTCGACCTTCTGATGCACGGCTACACCCCGGCCCTGCACAAGGCCCTGGGCATTTTTATCCCGCTGATCGTAGTCAACTGCATCATCCTGGGCCGCGCCGAGGCGTTCGCCGGCAAGAACGGGGTGGTGCACTCGTTCCTGGACGGTCTTGGCATGGGCCTGGGGTTCACCGTGGTGCTGTGCGTGATCGGGTCGGTGCGCGAGATACTGGGCGCCGGCACGTTCGCCGGCATACCGGTCACCCCGGCTTCCTACAAGCCGATCCTGCTGTTTATCCTGCCTCCGGGCGGATTCATCGCCCTGGGCCTGATGTTGGCGGGTTTCAACTATTTTGAATCGCGGAAGGGGGCGGGTGAATAATGGATTTCGGCCGCCTGTTCGTAATCACCATCAGCACCATTTTCATCAACAACTTCGTCCTGTCGCGCTTTCTGGGTCTCTGCCCGTTCTTCGGGGTGAGCCGCAAGATGTCGAGTGCGGTGGGCATGGGCCTGGCGGTGATCTTCGTCATGGCCATGACCGCGTTTGTCACCTGGCCGATCTACTACCTGGTGCTGGTCCCGTACGATATCACCTACCTGAGCACGATCGTGTTCATTCTGGTGATCGCGGCCCTGGTGCAGTTTGTCGAAATCGTGCTGGCCAAGACCGCCCAGTCGCTGTACCAGGCACTGGGGATTTACCTGCCGCTCATCACCACCAATTGCTGCGTGCTGGGCGTGGCCGTGCTGAACATCAACGACAAGCTGAATTTTGTCGAGGCCCTGGTCCAAGGCACCACGGCCGGGATGGGATTCACCGTGGCCCTGCTGCTGATGGCCGGAATCCGTGAGCGGATCGAGCTGGCCCGCGTGCCCTCGATCCTGCGCGGCATTCCGATCGCGCTGATCTGCGCCGGCCTGATGTCTATCGCTTTCCTCGGGTTTGCCGGTTTCAACCTCAAGTAAGAGGGAGGAACAAATGGCGGATGACAGTGTAGCATCCAATGGGCTGGCCAATTTCATCACTCTGGTGCTGATGCTCAGTTCCAGCGCCGGAGGCTACCTCGAGGCCGCCCTCGACCCGGAGAAGACCGGAGACAAGCAGCAGAACCTGGAGCTGGCCCGGATGGTCATCGACCTTCTGGGCGTGCTGCAGGACAAGACCCGCGGCAACCTTGACGAGGATGAGAAAAAGGCCCTGGAAACCGCTCTGACCCAGCTCAGGCTGCAGTATGTGCGGCTTTCCTCTTAAAAGTATAAGGGTTGCTTAATCGTCCCGTTTGAGTTAGTTTTATCCACTGGCCGCCCCCAGGATGCAATTTTCGCCGCGCGCGGAAGGCGTATCGCACGATGGATGGGCGGCCCTGTTTTTCCGCTGACCGGCCCTGAAACCCAAGACCACGGCAACCCGAGACTGAGAACAATAGTGAAGCGAAATCTGACCAGGACACTGCTGCTCACCGCTTTGGCCGTCCTCATGGCCGGTCTGACCGCTTGCGCCACAAAATCCGATAATGACAAGGGCATGCTCCTCGTCCCCGGCGGGATGCAGGGCTCCGACCCGATCCGCACCGAAATCCATCGGGCCCTCGAGATACGGACCGTCGAGGGCGGTACAGTGGCCAAGGGCAGCCAGACCACGATTCTGGCCGGCCACCGCCGTCAGTACGAGTTGCGCACTGTGCTCAGTTTCCGCACCGCGCTGCCCTCGACCATCCAGGTGCAGTCCGCGCGCCTCCAGCTTTTCGTGATCCGCACCCGCGGCACTCTGCCGCTTAATATCGCGATCCACCTGCTGAACAAGGATTTCGAGGAAACCGAGGTCACCTACGACCAGGCGGCGGATGGCGCCCCCTGGAGCACTCCGGGGGGCGACTACGCGGCCGCACCCCTGGGGCAGGCTCCGTTCAACGGTGCGGCCTACGACACGATCTCGGTTGGCCTGGACGTGGTTCAACTCCGTTCCTGGCTCCCGGGCCGCGAGAACCTGTCGCTGGAGGTGATCACCTACGGGTCGGATGACACGATGGTCGAGTTCCTGGCCCGCGAGGGCTATCCCGACAGCCCGACCGCCTCGCGCCTGGAGGTGGTCTACACCGAGTCCGGCTCCAGCGACCAACTCCTGCTGGACCGCCGTGCTTTCATGGATGCGACCATCGTGAAGTTCGAGGGCGCGAACGATCCCGGCAACCTGATGATCTCGGCCCTGCCCGCGCGTCAACTGTTCTTCCGCTACGATTTCTCGGGCATCCCGGCCAATTCCACAATCAACCAGGCCAGCATCCACCTGAGCATGGCCCGGTCCGCGTTCGTGGACAGTTTCGTGGTCGGCACCTACCTGCGCACCGACCTGGGTTTCGTGCCCTCGGACGCCGCGGCCCTGGGTTACGGCATCGTGATCGGCGAGAGAGACACCTCGCTGGTGATGGATGTGACCAGCGCTGTGCAGAAAGCGGTGCGCGAGGGCGGCGGAAGCAGCAACTACGTGGTGCTGGCCAGCCTGGCCAACGCCACCACCGCCGGTTTCGCCGAAATATACCCGCCCACGGTGGCGGACAGCACGAAGCAGCCGTATTTCTCCGTGATCTATTCCGACCTGCCGGCCTACGCCGGCCCGGGTTCTCAGTCGCAGCCATAAAGAATTGGGGCGGATGATGCGTGGTGCGTTCAAAGGTTTGGTGCTTGCGGCCGGGATGGCCCTGCTCGCGGGCGGATCATCCGTCCTGCACGCCGATTCGATGCTGGGCGCGGCGCATCTGGGTATTCCAGTCAGCGGGGCGGACGCCCGCGGACGCGCCCTGGGCGGGGCCACCACGGCCCTGAACGGTGAGGATTTTTCGTTCAGCAACCCGGCCCGGCTGGTCAATTTCTGGCGCTCCGGGGTCAACGGCACGTTCTCGCAGGACTACATCACGCTGAAAACGCCCCAGGGCTCGACCAACCTGCGCGCCACCGAGTACCTGTCGCTCAACACTGTCTTTCCGGCCTACAAGAAATTCGTCGTGAGCTGGGGGCTGTACCAGGACCGCGATCTGGCCTGGAAAGTCTCGGACAGCAAGGCTTACGATTTCCTGAGCTCGGGCTCGGCGACCCGCACGTTCTCCACCACCGGCAGCTTCTATGTCAGCCGTATCGGTGTGGCGCGCACGGTGTCCAAGTATCTGGCCGTGGGTGTGGCCGCCGACTGGCTGATCGGGGTGGCGGATCACGAGCGGCGGATCGCATTCGACAACAGCCTGCTGGTCAACGATATCGACCAGTTCAAGTACCACTATTCCTGCGTGCGTCCGACTTTCGGCCTTCTGGGCGCCTACAAGGATCTGAATGTGGGCTTGAGTTACACGCTGTCCAAGAGCGCGCACGTGTCCAAGGAAGTCAAGACCAACGGCGGAGTGAGCCTCAAGGAATCGCTGGAGCAGGACCTGGCCTCCTCGTGGCGTCTGGGCGGAACCTACCGTGTGCTGCCGCGGCTGCTGGTCTGCGCCGATTACGAGAGGCAGAGCTGGGCCGGGATCGCGGTTATGAGCGACTCCTGGGTGCAGTCGGTGGACCAGTCGCGCTGGGGCCTTGGGGTGGAGTTGCAGCCCTCCTCGGCGGAGTCGCCCCACCTGTACCGCCGTCTGCCCTGGCGTGTCGGTTATTCGCGCACGGTCTACCCGTTCGAGCTGGGCGGCAACGCGGTGCACGAGAGCATCTTCGCTTTCGGCACCGGGATGTACATGAGCAAAAACGCCGCTCTTCTGGACCTGGCTTTCGAGATCGGCAAGCGCAGCGTGGAGGGCTCGGGCTATCCCGAGGAGAGTGTAATGCGTTTCGTGGTTTCGGTTTCCGCCTTCGAACGCTGGGTCTCCCGTCCAAAAAGAAAGTAACATCAGTCCGCGCAGTTTGTTAGAAATCTGTTGACAAGGCCCGGAAGGGCTGTTAATTTTAGAAATCTCTATTGGAGAAATTCGACGATCCGGCCCGCGAAAGCCGCGGCCAGCCGGATTTATTGTACTCATACGTGGTTGGCTGGAAAGATTCATTCCGGTTGGAGTTTTCATGCAGACTTATTCGATTAAAAAAGGTGAGATCGAGAAGAAGTGGTTGGTGGTGGACGCCACGAACATGGTTCTGGGCCGTCTGGCCAGTGTGGTGGCGCAGCGTCTGCGGGGCAAGAACAAGCCCGTTTTCACCCCGCATCTGGACACGGGTGACTTTGTTATCGTGGTCAATGCCGACAAGGTTCGCCTGACCGGCCGCAAGATCGAGTACAAAACCTATTTCCGCCATTCGGGTTATCCCGGCGGCGCCCGGCTGACCGACCTGAGCAAGCTGATCAAGGACAAGCCGGAGAGGGTGATCGAACACGCGGTCCGGGGTATGCTCCCGCACAACCGTCTCGGTCGCAGTCAGCTCAAGAAGCTTAAGGTCTACCGCGGGGAAAAGCATCCCCATCAGGCCCAGAAACCGGAACCGCTGGCGATTTGAGTCTTCCGCCCGGACGGCGCCGGGGGAGACCTGACAGGAGGAAGTTAATTTGGACAAGGATCTGAACGTTTTTCACGCCATCGGGCGTCGCAAGACCAGCGTGGCCCGGGTGTACCTGAAAAGGGGCAAGGGCGAGTGGAGTGTCAACGGCCGTGCCCTGTCCACTTATTTCACCCGCACCACCCATGTGCAGATCTGTGAGCAGCCGCTGGCCGCCATCGAGGCCATGGGTAATTACGATGTGCAGGTGAACGTGGACGGTGGCGGGCTGACCGGACAGGCTGGAGCGATCAGCCTGGCCCTGGCGCGCGCCCTGGTGCAGGTGGATGAGAACAACCGTTCTCTGCTGCGCAAGCTCGGCCTGCTCACCCGTGACCCCCGGATGGTCGAACGCAAGAAATACGGTCACCCGAAGGCCCGCAAGCGCTTCCAGTTCTCGAAACGTTAACCCTTATCGGCTGCCCGGCGGCAATCTGCCGGGGGCATGCAAGTTAAGCCCGGCCCTGTCGCCGCGGCTGCACAGTAATTCAGGAATCCGGAAGGAGATAAGTCAAAGATGGCTTTGCCGAGCATTCAGGACCTGCTGGAAGCGGGAGTACATTTCGGACACCAGACGCGGCGCTGGAACCCCAAGATGAAGAAATTCATCTTCACCGAGCGCAACGGGATTCACATTATCGACCTGAAAAAGACCCACGACCAGCTCACCGACGCCGTGTCCCGGGTGGAGAAAATCGCCAGCAAGGGTGGCTCTGTCCTGTTTGTCGGCACGAAGAAACAGGTGCGTGACGTTATCCGCGAGGAAGCCGAGCGTTGTGGCATGCATTATGTCAACGAGCGCTGGCTCGGCGGCATGATGACCAACTTCCAGACGATCAAGAAAAATATCCGCCGCCTGCGCGAGCTGGAGCGGATGAAGGACGAGGGCGAGTTCGAGTTGCGCACCAAGAAAGAGGCGCTCTCGCTCGACCGTGAGCTGATCAAGCTCAAGAAGACCCTGGAAGGCATCAAGTCCATGAGCGACATCCCCGCGGTCATATACATCGTGGATGCCCAGAAAGAGAAGATCGCGGTGGCCGAGGCCAACAAGCTGGGCGTGCCGCTGATCGCCCTGCTGGACACCAACGGCGATCCCGATCTGGCCACCGTGCCGATCCCCGGCAACGATGACGCCATCCGGTCGGTCAAGCTGATCACGCAGGCCGTCGCCGACGCGGTGATGGACGGCCGGGCCAAGATCGTGGAAAAGCCCAGCGACCAGCGGGAGAGGGAAGAGGAAGAAGCCCGCCGTAAAGCCGAGGCGGAAGAGGCCGAGGAAGTGGATCGTGAGTCCCGCCGCGGTGGCTCGGGTCGTCCGCGCCGTCGCCCGCGCAAGAAGAAGGGCGCTGAGGACGGTGGCGGGGCCGGCGAGTAAGGGGCCGGAAAGCTTAAATGCAAATTGAGCCGCGCGTTGCGCGGCTGGATACCGGCCATGGAGAGAATGCTCTTGATGGCCGGTAGTTTTGTCTACCACTGAATTAGTCAGACTCAACGGGAGAAACAATGGAAATAACCGCCGCCTCCATCCAGGCTCTGCGTAAGGCCACCGGCGCCGGAATGATGGATTGCAAGCGCGCCATGGAAGAAGCCGCCGGGGATGCCGACAAGGCCACCGAAATCCTGCGCAAGAAAGGCATCATGCGCGCCGCCAAGCGTCAGGACCGCGAAACCCGCGAGGGCCGCGTCTATTCCTACATCCACATGGGCGGTAAGATCGGCGTGCTGGTGGAGGTCAACTGCGAGACCGATTTCGTGGCCCGCACCGAGGATTTTGCGGCTCTGTGCAAGGACATCTCCATGCACATCGCCGCCTCCAGCCCGGACGTGGTCGACCGCACGGTGCTGCCCACCGACCAGCTGGATAAGGAAAAGGAAATCTACCGCGCCCAGGCCAGTGAGTCTGGCAAACCCGAGGCTGTCCTGGACAAGATCGTCGAGGGCCGGGTAGAGAAGTATTACCAGGAGGTCTGCCTGATCGATCAGCCTTTCGTGAAAAACCCCGAAGTGAGTGTCGGCGAGATGATAAAGAACGCCGCAGCCAAGTTCGGCGAGCACATTCAGGTGCGCCGTTTCGCCCGCTTCGAGCTGGGACGCTGATCTCCACCTGACCTTCCCACACGGTACGGAGTCCCGCCCCTAAGCGGGACTCCGTAATCCTTTCACACGAAACGGCCGCGCCTATGGATCCCTCGCATTTACGCTACAACCGAATCCTGCTCAAATTGAGCGGAGAATCACTGGCCGGCGAGCAGGGCCACGGTATTTCCTCCACTGCTCTGGATACGCTTCTCGAAGATGTCTGCAAGGTGCACGACCTGGGGGTGCAGCTCGGTCTGGTGATCGGCGGCGGCAATATCGTGCGCGGCACCACCTCCTCCAAGCTGGGGATCGACCGGGTCTCGGCCGATTACATGGGCATGCTGGCCACGGTGATCAACGCCCTGGCCGTGCAGAACATGCTGGAGAGCCGTGGCCTCGAGACCCGCGTGATGACCGCGATCCGCATGGAGCAGCTCGCCGAGCCCTACATCCGCCGTCGCGCCATCCGCCACTTCGAAAAAGGCCGGGTGGTGATATTCGCCGGCGGCACCGGCAACCCCTATTTCTCGACCGACACCGCCGCCGTGCTCCGGGCCATCGAGACCGAGAGCCAGGTCATCATCAAGGCGACCAAGGTGGACGGTATCTTCACCGCCGACCCGATCACGGACAAGGACGCCCGGTTCATCCCCCGTATCTCGTACCTTGAGGTCCTCAACCAGCATCTCCGGGTGATGGACACCACCGCTATTACACTGTGCATGGACAACAAGCTTCCGATCCTGGTTTTCAACATGAAGCAAAAGGATGCTCTTCCAAGAATCATGGCCGGAGACAGCATCGGCTCAATCGTGGAGGCGACATCATGAAGGACAAGATAATCTCCGAAACACGGGACAAGATGCAACGCGCGGTGGACGGGATTCGTCACGAGTTTTCAAGCCTCCGCACGGGCAAGGCCGCTCCGGCCCTGCTCGAGAGCATCCAGGTGGAGGCCTACGGCGCCCGGATGCCGATCAGCCAGCTCGGCACGGTGTCCGCGCCAGAGCCGCGCCTGCTGGTGGTGCAGCCCTGGGACAAGACCATGGTCGGCGCGATCCAGAAAGCCATCCTCGCCTCCGACCTGGGGCTTACGCCCGGCAGCGACGGCAACGTGATCCGCGTGCCGATACCCGCGCTCACCGAGGAGCGGCGCAAGGACCTGGTCAAGTTCGCGCACAAGATCGCCGAGACCGGCCGGGTCTCGATCCGTCACCACCGCAAGGAAGCCAACGACGAGCTGAAAAAGCAGGAGAAGGACAAGGTCCTCTCCGAGGATGTCGTGCGCCGCGCGGAGGCGGAGGTGCAGAAGCTGACCGATGATTTCATCGAGAAGCTCGAAGCCGTGCTCAAGGCCAAGGAAGCCGAGATCATGGAGGTCTGATTCGGCCCTGGCAGGCTTTGCTTCACCCGTACCCCGGTCCGGCCCGGACCGGGGTATTTTTATGCGTGGTGGCCTGTGGAATTAATATTGCCCCGGCCGCGATATGTTCTTAATTTAACAGGATGATAGGACTGTAAAAGACACGAACGTCGAATGGTTGACGATGAACGAAACCGAGCTTAAACAGGAAATACTGTCCAACGGCAACATTCCCGCGCACGTGGCGATCATCATGGATGGCAACGGCCGCTGGGCGCAGATGCGCGGCCGTCCGCGTGTCTTCGGCCACCGTCGTGGCATGCAGGCGGTGCGGGCCGTGGTGGAGGCCAGCCGGGAGCTGGGGGTGAAAGTGCTCACCCTCTACGCTTTCAGCGAGGAGAACTGGAAGCGTCCCGAGGCCGAGATCAAGGCCCTGATGATGATCCTGCGCAACTACATCCGTCGGGAGCGGCGCGAGCTGCGCGACAACGGCATCCGGGTGGGTTGTATCGGACGCTGGGAGAAAATCGAGCCAACCAGCCGCAAGGCGATCCAGGAGGCCATCGAGTTCACCGCCGGGCAGGACCGGATGCTGCTCAATCTGGCGATCAGCTACGGCAGCCGCAGCGAGATACTGGACGCCACGCGCCGGCTTTGCGCCGAGGCCGCCGCCGGCCGGCTCGACCCGGAGAGCGTGGATGAGGCCCTGTTCGCCGACCGCCTCTACACCGCCGGACTGCCCGACCCCGACCTGCTCATCCGCACCAGCGGCGAGATGCGAATCAGCAATTTTCTGCTCTGGCAGATTGCCTACACTGAATTCTACATTTCACAGATCCTCTGGCCCGATTTCAGTAAAGCCGATTTCTACGAGGCCGTGGCCGCGTTCCAGAAACGGGAGCGGCGTTTCGGCATGGTCAAGGGGACTACCGGGGGGAACGGGGTTTGAGACGGGGAACGCTTCTCTCAGACCGGCCCACCCCCGCTCGGGGGTGGGTGCGTTGAATTTCCTTCTGCGTAGTCTTGTCGCCCTGGTGGGCGTGCCTCTGGTCTATTTCCTCACTCGTTTCGGTTCCTGGCCTCTGGCCCTTTTCCTGTCGCTCTGCTCCTGGCTTGGCGCGTCCGAGTTCTACTTCATGGCCCGCAGTAAGCAGCTTGATGCGCTCGACCGCGCGGGCGTGCTCCTGGCCGCGGCACTGCCGTTGGCGCTCTGGCTGCTGCTCTCCGGGCCGTTACCTGCGGCTGGGACGGTGGTCCTGGCCGCACCCTGCGTGCTGCTGCTCCTGGCCGGACTGGCCCTGCGGCTGGGAGTGGAGGGCTCTCTGGTGCGGGTTTCGCTCAGCGTGTTCGGGGCGCTCTACACCGGGGGGCTGTTTTCGCTCCAGCTCCTTCTGCGGCACACTTCGGATGCGGCGGATGGTCTGGGTTTCCGCTGGCTGTTCCTGGCCTACCTGCTCACCTGGAGCGTGGATGTGGGCAGCTACCTGGCCGGGCGGGCTTTCGGCCGTCACAAGCTGGCCCCGGCGATCAGCCCGGGCAAGACAGTCGAGGGCGCGGTCGGCGGGATTATCGCCTCGGCCGGGATGGCCCTGGGGGCCGGAGCCCACGTAATGGGGCTGTTCGGCGCCGGGCACGCCCTGGCGCTGGGGCTGCTGTTCGCCGTGGTCGCCCCGCTGGGCGACCTGGTGGAGTCGGCGTTCAAGCGCGACTGCGGAGTGAAAGACTCCTCTAACCTGATCCCAGGGCATGGCGGGGTGCTCGACCGCTTCGACAGCCTGCTGTTCACCGTGCCGCTGGCCCTGGTCTACCGGGCGCTGTTTTTCTGAGGCCCGGTGCGCAGGGTCGGGGAGATAAAAAGTAAGTCAAGCACGGCCTGTGCGGAGGGAGCCATTTCCGCCCGGGCCTCGGGATGAAACGGATCAAACCACGGATTGACGAATATGCCGAAGAAAGTCTGCCTGCTGGGCGCCACCGGCTCAATCGGGGTGAACTGCCTGAAAGTGATCGCCGCCCTGGAGGGCCAGTTCGAGGTGGTCTCCATGGCCGCGCGCCGCAACGTGAAAGCCCTTCTCGAGGCCGCCCGCGCGGCCGGGGTGCGGCGGGTCTGTGTTTCCGACCCGGAGGCCCTGCGGGGTGTGCCGCCCGGGAGCCTGGCCGGGTTCGAGCTGCACACCGGGGATGCCGCCCTGGTGGATTTCGCCGCGGACAGCCAGGCGGATATCGTGGTCAACGCCCTGGTCGGGGCGGCGGGCCTGCCGCCCTCGGTGGCGGCGCTCAAGGCGGGCAAGCGCCTGGCCCTGGCCAACAAGGAAAGCCTGGTCATGGCCGGGGCGCACCTGATGCGCCTGGCCGCGGAGACGCCGGGCGCGGGGATTGTCCCGGTGGACAGCGAGCACAGCGCCATTTTCCAGCTCCTGGAGTCGCACGGCCAGGCCTTGGAGCGGATCGTGATCACCGCCAGCGGCGGACCGTTCCGCGGCTGCACGCGCGAGGAACTGGAGCGCAAGACCTACTCCGACGCTCTGCGTCACCCCACCTGGTCCATGGGGCCCAAGATCACGGTCGATTCGGCCAGCCTGGCCAACAAGGGCCTCGAGGTGATCGAGGCGCATTTCCTGTTCGGACTGGGCTACGAGGCCATCGACGTGCTGGTGCACCCGCAGTCCATAGTCCACGGCATGTCGGTGTACGGGGACGGCGCCGTGCTGGCGCACATGGGCGTGCCCGACATGCGTATCCCGATCCAGTACGCCCTGACCTGGCCCACCCGGCAGTGCGGCCCCCTGGCCAAGCCCGATTTCCCGGCCCTGGGTTGCCTGACTTTCGAGCGGGTGGACAGCCGGAATTTCCCCTGCCTGGAACTGGCCTACGCCGCCGGACGACAGGGTGGGGTGGCCACCGCGGTGTTCAATGCCGCAAATGAGGCGGCGGTGTCCGCTTTCAGCCGGGGCGCGATCGGGTTCATGGACATCCCGCGGCTGATCGAGAAGACCCTCGCCGCGGCTCCGGGCACGTCCGAACCCTCGCTGGAGACGATCCTGGAGGCCGACCGCTGGGCCCGCGAGTACGCGGCATCGCTGTGAGCGCCAGGTCGGCTTGGATTTTGCATCCGGAAAAGAGTATAATTTAGTAGATTATTTTTCGGGCCGTAGTACCGGGCCCGCGTGATGAGTGGAAAGATCAAAAGAAGAGAGAGTCCGATGCTGGTTACGATACTTGTCACCGTGTTCGTGCTGGGGATCTGCATCTTTGTCCACGAGCTGGGCCATTTCCTGGCGGCCAAGGCCGTGGGCGTGCAGGTGCTGCGCTTCTCCATCGGCCTGGGCAAGCCCCTCCTGGCCGTGCGCCGCGGCGAGACCGAGTACGCCCTGAGCGCCATCCCGTTCGGCGGCTATGTCAAGATGACTGGGGAGGACCCGGTGGAGGCCCTGGAGGGCGCGGCAGAGGACGAGAAGCAGCTCGAGGAGGAGACCGGGATCACCATCGACCCGGCGCGGCGTTTCAGCGCCAAGAGCCTTCCCGCCCGTGTCCTGGTCATCGTGGCCGGCCCGCTGATGAACATGGTCCTGGCCGCGGTCATCTATATCTGCACCCTGTATTTTTCGGGCGCCCAGACCTACGGCACCACGGTCATCGCCGAGATCGCAAACCCCTCCTCCCTGCCCGGGCTGGAACAGATCGAGCCGTTCAGCCGGGTGACACGGGTGGATGGTAAAGAGGTGACCAACTGGAACGAGCTGATGGAGGCCATCGACGGGTCGAAAGGCCCGGCGGTGAAATTCGACCTGGAGAGCCCCGCCGGAGGGACAGACTATTCGGCCTCGGTCAGCACTCCGGCCGACAGCCTGCGCGGGCGGCTTGCGTCAGCGCTCCAGCCGATGATCGAGCCGGAGGTGGGCGGCACCGTGCCGGGTAAGCCGGCGGCCGCGGCCGGCCTGCAGCGTGGGGACCGGATCGTCAGCATTGACGGGGTCCCGGTGAAAAGCTGGCAGGAGATGACCCGCATCATCCACAACAGCCCCGGCGTGACGCTGAGCATCGAGGTGCGGCGCGAGGGCGAGGCCCAGCCGCTGAGCTACAGCATCACCCCCGAAAAGAGCCGTCTGCCCGGAGGCGAGGGCGACCAGCTTAAGGAGGTCGGGCTGATCGGCATCCGTCCCCCCTCGCCCGGGGTGCGAATCGACATGACCCTGGGACGGGCCGTGGTCGGCGGGGCCAGCAACACGGCTTACGCCACGGTCTACATCGTACGCAGCCTGACCGGGTTGGTGGGCGGCCTGGTCCGCCGCGAGATACCGGTGCGCGAGGCGCGTGATTTCCTGGGCGGGCCGGTGATCATCGGCCAGATGGCTGGCGAGTCGGCCCGCTCCGGCGAGCTGTGGGCCTTCATCGCCATCCTGAGCATCAACCTCGGCCTGCTGAACCTTCTGCCCATCCCGGTGCTGGATGGCGGCCACCTGCTGTTCCTGGCCATCGAGGCCGTACGTTTCGGCCGTCCGCTGTCGGCCAAGCAGCGCATGCGGCTGATCCAGGTGGGGCTGGTGATCGTGCTGGCGCTGATGGTGTTCGCCACGGCCAACGACATCGGCCGGGTGCTGGGGCTGTAGGCGATAGGAAGAGGACAGAGCAACAACGATTGTATAGGGGCACACCCACCGTGCGGTGTGCCCCTTTTCTTTGTCGTGGCTCACGTGAGGCTGCAAAGACGGATAGTGGAAAAGGGGAAGAGGATGGATTGAATCCCCCGCACCCCAGCAATGTCCGGTTAGGAACTTGCAGTGAGAAGCCGAAAGACCCTTTTCTGCTTTTTCGGCCAAAGCAGCAAAGCCAGCGGGGGCCGCTTGCCTCGTCCCAACCGCGACACTATTTCTGACTATAGTGTTCGCAAAGCATCGATTCCGCTCCCGCGTTGCAGCGGCGGCGCTGCCGCGAATCGCCGCCGGACAGT
>JAJFUG010000214.1 GCA_021372515.1 bacterium | reverse complement strand
GAGGTGCTCACCGGCGTGACAGTCCCCGCGCCAGCGGCCGGGCAGAAAAGCCACTATCTCAAGTTCAAGGAGCGCGAGAGCCGCGATTTTGCCCTGGTGGGAGCGGCCGTGGTGCTGGACATGGAGGGCCACACGGTCAGGAAAGCCTCGCTGGTGCTCTCCGGAGTGGCCCCGGCGCCCTACCGGGCGGTGGAGGCCGAGAAAGTCCTCAGCGGCAGGGAACTAACCGGAGGACTGCTTGAGCAGGCGGCCGAGGCCGCGCTCAAGGACGCCGCGGCGCTGGAGGAGAACGAGTACAAGATCCAGCTCGCCAAGACCATACTCAAGCGGGCGGTCCTTCGCACCGCCGGCGTGGAAGTTTAGCG
Source organism: bacterium (assembly GCA_021372515.1). NCBI lineage: Bacteria > bacterium. The sequence continues at coordinate 28,384 of JAJFUG010000214.1, read as the reverse complement.
CCTGACAACGGGAGAGCTACTTATGAGCGATCAAATTCTTGCCCAGCTCAAGCAGGTCTGCCGGAACTACCGCTCCAAGCAGTATTACGTGAGCGGCCTGTCCGGCGGATACTATGTCCCCAAGCCCGAGGAGCAGTGCTGGTGCCTTCTGACCCAGGGCCCGGTGGGGCCGGATGACCGGTTTGTCCGGTGCGGAGAGTGCAAGCCCGGACGGTCCTGTTTCGCCTGCCAGATTCCCGATTGAACGATCTGACACGGCGCGGGACTGTGGATTTATTCAGTGGAGGTCCGGGGGCTTTGACTCCGGACCTCCTTTACTTTTCCGGACACACCGAGGCATATTCAGAGCATGCTCCAAACCCTCGAACAGATGCTGCCCCTGCTGGAACAGGGGCAGGCTGTGGCCCTGAGCCTGGCCCTTGAGCGCTCGGGCTCGGCCCCCACGCCCGCCGGGGCGACCCTTCTGGTGAGCGCGGACCGGGTGGCTGGAACCCTGGGGGGCGGCCAGATGGAGGCCGGGATGGTCCGCCTCTCGCGCGAGGCCCTTGCCAGCGGCCGGGCCAGCCTGAGCCGTTTCAATTTTGATTCCGACACGGTCCAGCCGGGCGGCATGCTCTGCGGCGGGCGGATCGCGTTCTACACGTTCGTGGTGCGGCCCACGCCCGAGGCGCTGGGGTTCTGGTCCGCAGTGCTGAATTCTGCCAGAAAAGGTGAGAGGGTTTGGTTGTTGCTTGCCGTGAGCGAGGGCGAGGCGGCGGGCTGGGCCGGGGTTTCGGCGCTGGTGGAGGACGGTGCGGTCAAGGCCGGCTCGTTGACCGAGACCACCTGGGAGACCGCGGTCCTGCGGGCGCTGGAGGGCCGGTCCGCGGAACAGGACACGCTGTTTCTGACACTGGAGACTCCATCTACAGCCTGGCCCGGTCTGGCCGGTTTCCTGGCCCGTCCGCTTGTCAGTCCGCCGCGGCTGCTTGTCCTGGGGGGCGGGCATGTCGGCCTGGCCCTCTGCCGGGTGGCGGCCCTGGCCGGGTTCCGGGTCACCGTGGTGGATGACCGCCCGGAGTTCGCCACAATCCAGCGTTTCCCGGAGGCCGAACAGGTGCTGAACGCCACGTTCGCCGAGGCTTTCTCCAGCCTCACCCCCGGCCCCGGCTGGAGTGTGGTTGCGGTGGCGCGCAGCCACGATCAGGACCGCGAGGCGGTGGAGCTGGCCCTGGCCTGCCCGGTGGATTATGTCGGGATGATCGGCTCGCGGCGCAAGGTGGCCCTTCTGCGCGAGCACCTGGCGGCCCGTGGCGTGGACAGCGCCCGCCTGGCCGGTCTTCACGCCCCGGTGGGCCTTGATATCGGGGCCGAGACCCCGGGCGAGATCGCGGTCAGTATCGCGGCTCAGCTCATACAGGTGCGCCGGAGCCGCAAACCGGTGCTCGTTAAGGAAATCATAACTCTATGAAATGAAAAGATTTATCTACTAAGGGCCACGAAGGGGCACGAAGTCAAAACTGCTTTTCTTCTTAGTGTTCCTTCGTGTGACTTCGTGGATAAAAAGCCTTAAGCATTATGGGGAAATGGAAAACAAGTCTAAAATAGCGGCAATTATCTTGGCCGCGGGCAAGTCCGAGCGCATGGGATCGCCCAAGGCTTTCCTGGAGTACCGCGGCGGGACATTCCTTTCCGTGCTGTACGCCACGCTCAAGAGCGCGCCCCTGGCGGCGCTGCGGGTGGTGTTCGGCCACCGGGCGCAGGAGTTCAGCGCCCGCGCGGGACTGCCGGCTGAGGAAGTGGTGCTGAACCCGCGATATGAAAGCGGCATGCTCTCCTCGGTCCAGGCCGGGCTGAAAAGCCTGGAAGCTCTGGCCCCGGAGGCGGTCATGCTGTTCCCGGTGGACCAGCCTGCGGTGAGTGTGGGGACAATCGCGCGCCTGATCGACTCTTTCCGGGCCAGTGGCAAGCCTATAGTCCTGCCGGTGCACGGTGGACGGCGCGGCCACCCGGCGCTGTTCGGAAAGGCGGTGTTCGAGGATCTGCTGCACGCCCCGGAGGAGATCGGCGCCCGCGCAGTGGTGCGCGCCGACCGGTCCCGCGTGCTGGAGGTCCCGGTGGAGGAACCCGCGGTCCTGCTGGATATCGACACCCCGGATGACTACCGCGCCCTGAAACAGGCGGGTGCGGACAGTTCGATTGTCGAAAGGAGCGGCCAGTGAGAGACGGAGTGTCCGCATCCGGGCCGATCACGCCGCGCGAGGCCCTCGAAATGGTGCTGCGCACAGCACGCCGCGCCGAGCCGGAGGACTGTCCCCTGGAGGACTGTGCCGGCCTGGTCTGCGCCGGAGACATTCCGGCCGGGCGGGACTACCCGTTTTTCAGTTTCAGCTCCATGGACGGTTACGCGGTGCGGGTGGCTGATTTAGAAAACGCCTCGGCCGACAATCCGGTCAGCCTTCCCCTGGCCGGAGAGAAACGGGCTGCAGCCGGGGCTCCGCCCGCGCTTCCCCCTGGCTTCACGCTGCGGGTGATGACCGGCGCGGCGGTGCCCGCGGGGGCCGAGGCGGTGGTGATGCGCGAGCAGACCCGTGAGGGCGAGTCGGCGATCACTTTTTTCGGTCCCGCGGTGATGGGGGCCAATATCAACCGGGCCGGGGAGGAGATCGCCGCCGGGGCGCGCCTTCTGGCCGCCGGGACTGTCCTCACGCCGCCCGCCCTGGGCCTTCTCGCCACCCTGGGCCACAGCTCGGTATCAGTCTACCCGCCGCCCAAGGTGGGGCTTCTCACTACCGGGGATGAGTTGGTCGCGCCGGGCGTGGACCTTCTTCCCGGCCAAATCTACGACTCCATCGCCCCCATGCTGAGCGCCGCCCTGCGCGCGGCCGGGGTAGCGCAGATCGAGGCCCGCCGCTGCCCGGATGACCCGGCCACCCTTCAGGCCGCTTTCCGTGACCTTCTGGCAGGCTCCGATATTGTCCTCACCGTGGGTGGTGTCTCGATGGGCGACTATGACCATCTGGTGCAGGTGTTCGAGTCGGCGGGCGTGGAGAAAATATTCTGGAAAGTGGCGCAGAAACCGGGCAAGCCGCTCTGGTTCGGGCGCGCCGGGGGCAAGCTGGTGTTCGGACTGCCGGGTAACCCGGCCTCGGCCCTGGTCTGTTTCAGCCTCTACGCGCTGAGCGCGGTCCGCTCTTTCATTGGGCTGCGCGAGTGCGGCCCGCGCTGGCTGGAGGGGACCCTGGCGCAGGCAGTGGAGAACCGCGAGGCGCGGGTTAATTTCATGCGCGGCGACTATGCGCCGGACAGCGTTGGTGGCTATAGCGTGCAGCCGGCCCGGGGGCAGGTCTCGTACATGTTGGGCTCGTTCGCGGCCTCGCGGGCGCTCCTGGAGATACCCTCCGGCCCGCTGCGCCTGGAGGCCGGTGCGCGGGTGCGGTTCCTGCCGCATTTCTGGGGCGGAAGGCTCTGATGCTGTTTCTGATAATCACGGTGCTGTGAGTCTGCGTCCTGATCCGCAAGAACTACTGTAGGGGCAAGGCGAGCCGGGCTCCTATATTTTCTATCAGGCGTAGGGGCAGGCCCCTGTGCCTGACCCATTATGTCAGGCGGCCACAGGGGGCCGCCCCTACTTGGAACCGGTTGAATAAATTGATACATCTTGCCTTCCCGGGTGGCAGGGCCCATAATAAATTCTGGAACATACAGTCAACAACCGCGGGCACACACTCCATCCAGGAGAGACTTGGATGAAACGCAACGCTTTCCTCAAGGCCACGCTGGCCGCATCCCTGGCCTCGACTGCCGGCGGAGCGGCCGCAGGGAGTGAAAACATGTCACAGGCAGCCTCAGCACCGTTGCCCCTGGCCCGCCGTCCCCTGGGGCGCACCGGCGAGAACCTTTCGATCATCGGGTTCGGCGGCATTGTGGTGATGGACGAGACCCCGGAGCACGCCGCCGAGGTGGTGCGCGAGGTCTGGGAGGCCGGGGTGAACTATTACGATGTCGCCCCGACCTACGGCGATGCCGAACTCAAGCTGGGCCCGGCCCTGGAGCCCTACCGCAAGAAAGCTTTCCTGGCCTGCAAGACTGTGGAGCGGAGCGCCGAAAAGAGCATGCAAGAGCTGGAGGCCTCGCTCGGCCACCTGCGCACGGACTGGGTCGACCTGTACCAGTTGCACGCGGTCACCTCCAAGGAGGATGTCGAGACCATTTTCGGGCCCGGCGGCGCGATGGAGACTTTTGTCAAGGCCCGCGAGCAGGGCAAGGTGCGTTTCCTCGGCTTCTCGGCCCACTCGGTGGAGGCGGCCCTGGCCGCCATGGACCGTTTCGATTTCGACACGGTGCTGTTCCCGCTCAATTTCGCCACCTGGTTCAAGGGCGATTTCGGCCCCCAGGTGGTGGAGAAAGCGCACTCCAAGGGCATGGGGATCCTGGCCCTGAAGGCCGGGGCGCGCGGCAAGGTGGCCGAGGGGGAGAAAAAGCCGTTCGAGAAATGCTGGTACGAGCCGCTGACCGACCCGGAGCAGATCAACAAAAGCTTCCATTTCACCCTCTCGCTGCCGGTGACCGCCTGCCTGCCGCCGGGCGAGGAGCAGCTCTGGCGCCTGGCCCTGGCGGCCGGGCGGAGTTTCATGCCGGTGGCGCGCCAGGAGCGCCAGGACCTCAAGACCGCCTCCGAGGCCGTGGACCCGCTGTTCGAGTACCCGGCCTGGGAATCCTGATTACTGTCGATGGTCCGGAGCGGCATGGCCGTTCTTTCAACGAAAAACGAGCAGGAGGCTCCGCGATGAAACGAAGCGCTTTCCTCCGTCTTGGCTTGGCCGCCCCACTGTTGCCGCGCCTGGCTTTCGGCCAGCAGTCGCAGATGCCGCTCACCTCGATGCAGGGCCTGGGCCAGTTGCCGCGCCGTCCCCTGGGGCGCACGGGCGAGATGCTCTCGGTGATCGGTTTCGGCGGGATCGTGGTGCGCGACAGCGAGCCCGAGGCTGCCGCCCGGGTGGTGCGCGAGGCGGTCGAGGCCGGGGTGAACTATTTCGATGTCGCCCCGCGCTACGGGGATGCCGAGATCAAGCTGGGACCGGCCCTGGAGCCGTTCCGCAAGAATGTGTTCCTCTCCTGCAAGACTTACGAGCGCGATGCCGCGGGCAGCCGGGCCCAGCTCGAGGAATCGTTGCGCCGCGCACGCACCGACCATTTCGACCTCTACCAGCTCCATTTCCTTAACACGAAAGAGGATATCGACAAAGCCTTCGGCCCCGGCGGGGCGATGGAGACTTTTGTCAAGGCCAGGCAGGAGGGCAAGACCCGTTTCCTGGGTTTCTCGGCCCACTCGGTGGAGGCCGCCCTGGCCGCGATGGACCTCTACGAGTTCGACACGGTGATGTTCCCCCTGACCTACGCCTCCTGGTACAAGGACAATTTCGGGCCGCAGGTGGTGGAGAAGGCGCTGGAGAAAAAGATGGGAATCATCGCGCTCAAGGGCGGAGTGCACGGCCAGCGCGCCCACGGCCAGAAAAGCGAGTTCCCCAAGGAGTGGTACAACGCCCTGAAGAGCGAGGACGATCTTAAAATGGGCTACTATTTCACCCTCTCGCTGCCCGTGACCAGCGCCATACCCCCCGGTGAGGAGGAGCTGTTCCGGCGCGCGGTGCGTACGGCGTTCTCGTTCATCCCGCCCTCGGATGGGCAGAAAGAGCACCTGCGCGAGCTGGCTCAGAACGTCCAGACCCTGTTCGAGTACCCGCTCTGGAAAAGCTGAAAATACAAGAATGCTTTCAAGCCCCCGTTGCGCGGGGGCTTTTTTGTGGCCTCCGGTTTGCTCTTCCGCCGCCAGACTGTTATAATTCGTTGTGGCCGGGCAAAAGGGATTGAGAGTCATTCAGAAAACGGGCCCGGCCGGCGGATGGGTTCGACTGCGGAGGATGGATGGTAAATAGGCTTGGTGTTGTCATCACAATACTACTTCTGTCAATACCGGCGCTCGGGTTGCGGGCGCAGGAGGCGCCGCTGGTGAAAACGCGCCTGGTGGCCGACCGCACCGCTATCGCGCCCGGACGCAAGTTCAGGCTGGGGGTGCTGTTCGAGATCCCCGAGGGCAGCCATATCTACTGGAAGAACCCCGGGGATGCCGGCCTGGCCCCGGAGGTGAAATTCAACCTGCCAGAGGGATTCAGAACCGGGCCGTTGTTCTGGCCGGCGCCGGAGCGGATGCTCGAGCCGGGCGACCTGGTGGTGAATGTCTATCATGACCGGGTGCTGCTCTACGCCTGGGTCGTGCCGCCACCTGAGCTGAAACCCGGCGCGGTCAGCCTGAAAGCGTCCTCCGACTGGCTGGTCTGCCGCAAGGTCTGCGTGCAGGAGAACGCCGCCGACAGCCTGATCCTGCCGGTGGGTGAGGGCGGGCCGTCGCAGGATATCGCCCTGTTCAGCGCGTTCGAGCGCCGCGTGCCCCGTCCCGCCGAGCAGAACCCCGGCCTGAGCCTGGAGGCCTCCTGGGGTGAGCCGGTCGACGGCGCCACCGACCGCCTGGGGGTGATCACCCTGAGCGGGCCGGCCCAGAGCGCCCCGCTCGTGGACAGCGTGCGTGAGCTGCTCTGGTTCGACAACCCCTCGGATAATATTGTTTCGCAGGACCTGCATATCGACCGCGAGCATTCGAGCCTCGACCGTCTGGTGCTGCACCTCAGCCTCGAACGCCTGGAGCCCTCCCTGGCCTGGCCCGAATCCTGGGGCGGAGTGCTGGTGGCGCGCCTGGCCGGTTCGTCCTCCGACAGCCTGGAACTGCGGCTGGAAGTCAAATTCGAGGACTCCACGCCGCGTTGACTGAATAAAGAGCAGGAGGTCATAGATGAATTCGATCCGTGCATTTGCCGTGCTGATGTTCCTGACCGCGGTGGTCAGTCCCCCGGCGGCCAGTGCAGCGGCCGAGGTGGGGCAGGCCGCCCCTTATTTCAGTCTGGCCGATCAGAAAGGGGTGAAACACTCCCTGGCCGCGCTCAAGGGCAAGGTGGTGGTGCTGGAGTGGACCAACCCGGATTGCCCGTTCGTGCAGCGCCATTACCGCGAAGACACTTTCGCCGCCCTTTTCGACAAGTATTCCGGCTCCGGCGTGGCCTGGCTGGCGGTCAACTCCACCGACGGCAACACCGCCGCGGACAGCCGCGCCTGGACCCGCAAGCAGGATATCGAGTACCCGACCCTGATCGACTCTCTGGGCGCACTGGGCAAGCTCTACGGGGCCAAGACCACCCCGCACGTATTCGTGATCGACCGTGAGGGGCGTCTGGTCTACAGCGGCGCGGTGGATGACGACCCGGGCGGGGAAAAGCCACCCGCCCAGCGCACGCAATACCTCGACCTGGCGATCCGGGCCGCCCTGGACGGCAAGGAGCCAGAGCGGAGCGAGACCCGCTCCTACGGTTGCCCGGTCAAGTACAGGGAATAAGTCCGGCGGAAGGGAGTGCGCGGTGGAGGTGGAATTCCTGTTCTGGGCCGATTGCCCCTCGCACGGGGCGGCCCTGGAACGCTTGAAAAAGGTGCTGGCAGAGTCGCACCGGGATGGGGAAGTCCGGGTGACCGAGGTCCACACCGAGGACGAGGCGCGGCGGCTGGGTTTCATCGGCTCGCCTACGATCCGTTTCAACGGACTGGATATCGACCCGCAGGGCCTGGAGGGCGAGCCTCCCGGCCTGACTTGCCGTATCTACCGCCTGGAGGATGGCCGCATCTCGCCCCTGCCCTCCGAGGCGATGATCCGCCGGGCCCTGGAGCGGGCCGCCGGCGGCGCTGCAGCAGGCTGATTCAACCAAACGTAAAACATCCCGGAGGTCAATCCATCCGGGAAGGAGATGAGCGATATGCCGAAGCTTAAAGTGGGTGACGCAGCGGTGGGTTTTGACCTGCCGGGAGTGGACGGGAAGCGCTACAGCCTCGATTCTTTCAGCGGCAGCCCGGTGCTGGCCGTGGTGTTCAGTTGTGTCCACTGCCCCTACGTGCTGGCCTGGGAGGAGCGTATCAAGGCCCTGGCCGCCGAGTACGGCCCGCGGGGCGCGGCCTTTGTGCTGATCAACGCCAACGACCCGGTCAAGTACCCGGTCGACAGTTTCGATGGCATGAAAAAGCACGCCGACGAGAAGGGCTTCGCGTTCCCGTTCGTGCAGGACCAGAGCCAGGAGGTGGCGCGCGCCTACGGGGCCGAGCGCACCCCCGAGGTGTTCCTGTTCGACAAGGACCGTCGCCTGGTCTACACCGGGGCAGTGGATGACAACTACGACAACCCGGGCGCGGTGGGCCACCGCTACCTGAAAGATGCCCTCGATGCGGCCCTGGCGGGCCACCCCGCTCCGGTCGCCTCCACCCCGCCGGTGGGCTGCACGATCAAGTGGAAATGAGCGGACCGTCAGTGACAGGCCGCGCAAGCAGCTCCCGCCGCTGCGGGGGGCTTTTTTCTCGGACCGGGAAATACACAGGGAAGGGGGAGCGATGAGCTATCACATCTCGAAATTTGTGGACCTGAACTTTGACCAGGCGGTGGAGAGAGTTACGGAGAATTTAAAGATCGCCGGATTCGGCGTTATCACCGAGATCGATGTCAAGGCCACGTTCAAAAAGAAGCTGGACCAGGATTTCCGGCGCTACCTGATCCTGGGGGCCTGCAACCCGAAGTTCGCCCACCGCGCCCTGAGCCTGGAGGACAAGCTCGGTGTGCTGATTCCCTGCAACGTGGTGGTGCAGGAGCACACGGACGGCCGGGTGGAGGTGTCGGCCATGGATCCGGGTCTGATGCTCCAGATCATTGAGCAGCCAGAACTGCGCGAACTGGCCCAGGACGTGCGCGGCTGCCTGCAGAAAGTGGTGGACAGCCTCTGAGACGCCTCAGGCGAAGCGTGACGGGCTGAACGGGGTGCGGCGAAGCTCTCCGCCCGGGGAGAGTATCTCGCCCGCGGCCAGGGCGCCCACCGCGGCGCTGGTTGTCACCCCGTGCCCACCCAGGCCGGCCACCCAGTAGAACCCCGCAAGACTCGGGTCCCAGCCGATCACGAAATGACGGTCCGGGGCGAATGTGCGCAGTCCGGCCCAGGAGCGGGCCACCGGGATGTCCAGCAGGCGCGGGAAAGCCTGGCCCAGCTTGTCGGCCAGGATGTCCTGTGCCGCCGGGTCGGGCGAGGGCAGGCCCGGCTCGGCCGCGGACTCATCGCAGGGGCTGAGCAGAAGCCCGCTGCTTTCGGGACGGAAATACACCTCGCGGCTGACATCCCAGACATAGGGCCAGTCCGGGGCGGCCCAGTCCAGAACGCCGCTGAAAAACAGATGACGGCGCATGGGCCGGAACTCGATAGGCAGGGCTTTGGCCAGCGCTCCCACCCGCCCGGCCCAGGGCCCGGCCGCGTTAACCACCACCTCGGCGGGGACCAGTCCCTGCGAGGTGCGCACCGCCTTGATCCTCCGCCCACGGCTCTCCACGGCCTCGACCTCGCAGTCGGTGGCCAGGCGCACACCCAGACGGCGGGCCTCGCGGTAGAACCCGTTCAGCAGTTGCTGGGCATCGGTCACCCCATCCGAGGGGCACCAGATGCCGCCCTCGAAATCGCCCCCGCGGGTGACCGGCACGGCGCTCTCCACCTGCTCGCGGCTCCATAACTCCGTTGCCGCGCCCGACTCGGCGGTCCAGCCGCCCTCCTCTTTCAACCTTTCCCAGCGCGCGCCGGTCGCGGTGAGCAGCGAGCCGTGCACGGCGAAAGGCGGCGGGTCATCCCAGGCCGAGGCCGTCTCGCGCAGGAAATCGGCCCCGCCGCGGGCCAGGGGCAGGATATCTTTCTCCGGCACCACCTGGCGGATCATCGACGCGTTCCGTCCCGAGCTATGCAGCCCCGGCACGCTCTCTTTCTCCAGCACCAGTACATCCGTCTCGCCCCGGACTGCCAACTGGTAGGCGGTCGCCATCCCGGCCAGCCCGGCGCCGATTATCACTATGCGCGCGCTGCGCAGACTTTCGCTCATTTTCTCCCACCCGTTCAGCGGAATTCTCTTGCACACGGATCAAAAAGCGGAAAGAAGAAGCTAAGAAATTCGGGGCCGCCAGTCAATGCCGCAGAGGCCGGAGAGCGGGCGCTCGGGCGGGCTTTCCTTGACAGCGCGGGGGCCCGTTCTTAGCTTTCGGGCGGCGGGAGCGGGTATCGCCCGGCCGCCGGGCGTGTTGCACGCCTTAACGACAAGTCCATGAAAACTGACATTTTCGCTGCTTGTGCAGGAGGATTGATGCAGGTCGCAGAGGTCAAGGCGCTGACCGGGAAATTCCCCGGCCTGAGTGTCGGAGTGCTGGGAGATTTCGCCCTGGATGCCTACTGGATGCTGGAGGACGGGGTGGGCGAACTGTCGGTCGAGACCGGCAAGCGCGCTCTGGTGGTACGCTCCCAGAGCTACAGTCCGGGTGGGGCCGGCAACATTGTGACCAACCTGGCCGACCTGGGAGTCGGGCGGGTGATGGCTTTCGGCGTGATCGGCCGCGACATCTGGGGCGGCAAGCTGCACGAGTTGCTGGGCGCCCTGGGCCCGGTCGATCTGTCCGGGCTGCTGCGCCAGGAGAAGAACTGGGACACCCCGGTCTGGGCTAAGCCACACCTGGAGGACCAGGAGCAGCGCCGGCTCGATTTCGGTTTCTACAACAGACTGGACCGCTCCGTGCGCGAGGCCCTTCTGGCCGTCCTGCGCGCCGCGCTGCCGAGCCTGGACGCCCTGGTGGTGAACCAGCAGCTCCCCAACCCCCTGATGCAGGGCGGGATGATCGAGGCTATCAATCAACTGGCCGCCGAGTTCCCGCAGAAAGCGATCCTGGTGGACTGCCGCCTGGACATTTCACGCTACCGAGGCATGCTGCTCAAGTTCAACGACGAATCCCTGCTGCGGGCCAGCGGGCAGGAGGTGGCCCCCAATGCGGCAATCGGCATCGACGAGTTGCGCAGCGCCCTGGAAGGCACTTGGAAGGACTATCCGCGGCCGATCCTGGTCACCCGCGGGCGCCGGGGCTCGCTGGTGTTCGAGCGCGGGCGGCTGAGCGAGGTCCCGGCCGCCTTGGTCACCGGGCCGATCGATCCGGTGGGCGCGGGGGACACGATGGTGGCGGCTTTCAGCGCGGCGCTCGCCGCCGGGGCGGTCACACCCGTGGCCGCCGAGCTGGGCAACTGGGCCGCCTCGGTCAGCGTGGCCAAGCTGCGCCAGACCGGCACCGCCAGCCCGGCCGAGATCGAAAAGCGCGTGGAGGACAGTTTCCCGGTGTTCAGCCCCGACCTGGCCGAGGACCCGCGCCGGGCGCGGTTCATTCCCGGCACGCGGATCGAGCTGGTCAACCCGGATATCCAGCGCGGCCAGATAAAGCATGTAATATTCGACCACGACGGCACTATCTCCACCCTGCGCCAGGGCTGGGAGCCGATCATGGAGGAGGTGATGCTCCGCTCGATCCTGGGCCCGGCGTTCGAGACTGTCACCACCGCCGAGTTCAGCCGGGTGCAGGAGCGCTCGCGCGAGTTCATCGACCAGACCACCGGCATCCAGACCGTGCTGCAGATGGAGGGCTTGGTGGCGATGGTCCGCGAGTTTGGCTTCGTGCCCGCGGACAAGGTGCTGGATAAGTGGGGCTACAAGGCGGTCTACAACGAGATGCTGCTGGAGATGGTCGACGCGCGGCTGGAGCGCCTGGAGGCGGGCGAGCTGAGCTGCGAGGATTTCACGGTCAAGGGCGCGGTGGGGTTCCTGCACCGTCTCAAGGAACTGGGCCTTCACTGCTACATGGCCAGTGGCACCGACCTGGAGGACGTGGTCCGGGAGGCCGAGCGCCTGGGCTACGCGGATGTGTTCCAGTCCCAGGGCGGGATCTACGGCAGCGTGGGGGATATCGACAAGTTCTCCAAGAAAAAGCTGGTGGAGAGAATAATCCGCGAGCACGCGCTCCAGGGGCCGCAGCTGGCCGTGTTCGGCGACGGGCCGGTTGAGATACGCGAGGTGAAGAAAGTCGGCGGGATCGCGGTGGGGATCGCCTCGGACGAGGTGCAGCGCTTCGGGCTCAACCTGGCCAAGCGCACGCGCCTGATCAAGGCCGGAGCGGATATCATTATCGGCGACTACACCCAGCAGCGGCAGTTGCTGGAGTATTTGATGCAGAAGTGAGGTGTTTTGGCGTACCGGAAAAATGAAAGGGGCTGTCCCGCAAGAGGGGCGGCCCCTTTTTCAATGCCTGGAAAATCAGCTTTTATTCCCTTCTAAAAAGCAGAGGGGTGGCGGCGTCAGCCGCCGGGGTGCGTAAATAAAAAAAGGGGCATGGCGCACCGTGTGCCCCAACTTCTCAACTTGGGTTATAAACCTGTCATTGCTGCTGCGGAGCCGCGCTTTTCGCGCTGTCTGCGGCGGCCGCTGGCGCTGCCGTCTCCGGAGCCTGGGCCTGCGGCGCGGCAGTGCTTTTAGCCGTGTCCGACGGGGGAGCCGCCGGAGCTGCGGCTGGCTGGGCCGGGGCTTTCGTGGCCGTATCCGCCGGCGCGGCGGCAGGGGCGGCCGCCGGGGCCTTGGCGGCGCTGTCGGGGTGCGCTGTGGCCGGGGTTCCGGCCGGAACTTTGGCGGCGCTGTCGGCCGGAGCGGTGGACCGGGCGGCCTGGGCCGGGGCCTGACCAGCGGCTGTGGAATCGGCTTTCACCGCACCCGGAGCGGCTGGGACTGCGGCTGGAGCTGCGGCTCCGGGGGCTGTGGCCGGAGCGGCGGCGCTGGAATCGGCCTTGACCGCGCCGGAGTCGGCGGCGGCCTTGGCCGGCGGATGCACCAGGCGCTCCACCAGTATCTGGCCCAGCGTGTCCGGCAGCTCGCCCTCGTACTTGAACACATAGTCCAGGCGGCGTTTGAAATCCTCGGGACGGCCCGGGTCGAACAGACGGACCCGGCAGAGCGCCTTGCCCGGCAGGCTGTCGCGGGCCAGTCCGGCCGAGAGCACCAGGGTGCGTTTGGGGTTCACTACGCTCGCGAAGGCCTTGGGCAGGTCCGCGACCGGGATCGCGCTGTCCGCCACGGCTGCTGGATTGGATTTCACCTCTGAAATCTCTATCGCCGCGATTTCCGCTCTCAGGCTGTCCCGAGCGCTGCTGTCCGGCGCGGCCGCCGCGCCCAAGCTGTCCTGCCCGCTGCTGTCAGTCACAGTCAGCGCCGCAGCGGTCGGCGGGCTGCTGTAGGCCTCCAGCGGGACCTCATCCAGCACGTGAGCCCCGGCTTTTTCCAGCGCGGCCTGCATCTGGCGGCGCAGGCGCAGGGTGTCCCGCATGCCCGCGCGCAGGCTGTCGTAGGGCAGGCTCAGGGCCAGGTACATGCCGCTCACCTCCAGCGGCGTGAAAAGGCTCGTGTCCGAGATTGTCGCCCCCAGGCCGATCCGCTTGCGGAAATCCGCCAGCAGCTTGTTCTTGTCCAAGTCGGGCGGCTCGTACATGTACAGCGGCTGTTGATCGGCCACCATGATCAGCGGCTCGAATTTCGGCAGGTGGAGACTGTCCAGGGGTTCCTCGAAATAATGGCGCTTGTAGAACCCGGTGGGCCTGAACCGCAGCTCGAATGTCAGCCGGCCCTCGACCGTGGGATAAGGCAGCCCCGTCGGGGGGCCCTCCAGGTCCAGGGCGATCTCGCGGGTGGTGCGCTCGATCAGGTAGGCCAGGTAGCGGTGTTCCGGGCTCAGCGGGACAAAGCGCAGGATACGCCCCTGGGGGTCCATGCGCAGAAGGTAGACCAGGCGCACCGGCTTGTCCTCGGGGGTGAACTCGCGTCGTGGGATACCCTCGCGGTAGCGGCGGTTCAGGGCGCTCTCGAAATCGCCGCACAGCCCGGAGGCCCAGTCCTGCCAGTCCCACTCCTGGCGCAGGGGCTCGAAACTGACTGCCACCGGCGGCTTCTGGGCCGCGAGCAGGGAGGGGATTGCCGCCGCCAGGAAAAGCAGCAGGCGCTTGAGTGATCCACTCTGTCGGTTGTGCATGGTCCGCCGTTGTTGACTGTGAGGGACTCTCGGGGTCAAAGCCAAATCTACCCGACCACACAAAACTTGTCAATGTTAGGCCCCACTCTTATCTTTAGGCCCGTAATTCCAGCCGGTGGCTGAGCAAGGCGGAGTCACCACATGATTTAATCCCGCAGGCTGCGGTTTGTTCCGAAACGCGGGAAAAAAACGTTTCGGAGGCGGCCCTGCCCGGTTGCACCGGACCCTGAAACAGGGGCATATTCTATGGGTGAACTGAGCGGAAAAGCCACTCTTGTCGCCGCGGCCGGACTGCTGGCGGCGGCCCTAACCTGTAATGCATTCGGAGCGGATGTGAAAAAAGCGCCGGTAAGAAGTGAAATCAGCGATGCGTACAAGTGGCGTCTGGAGGACATTTACCCCTCGGATGCGATGTGGGAGAAGGATTTCGCCCAGGTCAAGGCCTGGGTGCCAGAGCTGGAGGGCTACCGGGGTAAAATAGGGGAATCCTCGGCCGGCCTGCTCAAGCTGCTCCAGCTCCAGGACAGCGCTGGCGTGGCTCTGGGCAAGCTGTATGTCTACGCCCACATGCGCCGGGATGAGGACACCGGGGACACCCGCTACCAGGCCCTGGCCGACCGGGCCGAATCGGTCAGCACCGACTACTCGGCCGCCGGATCTTTCGTGGTGCCCGAGATCCTTCAGATACCCGAGGCCAAGCTGCGCGGCTGGCTGGAATCCGACAAGGGCCTCGCCCTCTACCGTCACCGCCTCGAGGACCTGATCCGCACCAAGGCGCACACGCTCAGTCCGGCCGAGGAGAAAATCCTGGCCCTGAGCGCCGAGGCCACCCGATCCCCGCGCACAGTGTTCGGCATGCTGGACAACGCCGATATCCGCTACCCGAGCATAAAGGATGACAAGGGCGAGGAGGTGGAGCTGACCAAGGCCCGCTACAGCCGATTCATCGAAAGCGGCGACCGCGAGTTGCGCAAGCGCGCTTTCGAGGCGTTCTACGGTGTGTACGACGGCTACGAGAACACCCTGGCGGCGCTGCTGGGCGGCATAGTCAAGCGCGACATATTCTACGCCCGCGCCCGGAACTACGAAAGCTCACTGGCCGCGGCCCTGGACGGCGACAATATCCCGCCGGCGGTCTACGATAATGTTGTGGGCTCGATCAACGCCAATCTGGCCCCGATGCACCGCTATGTCAGCCTGCGCAAGCGCCTGATGGGCATCGAGTCGGTGCACCCCTACGACCTCTACAACCCGCTGTTCCCGGAGGACAACGCCGAGTACAGCTACGACGAGGCCCTGGAGCTGGTCCGCGCCGCTCTCAAGCCCCTGGGGCCGGAATACAACCGGATCGCCGACTCCGGGTTCAAGGGCGGCTGGATCGACGTGTTCGAGAACCAGGGCAAGCGCAGCGGCGGCTACAGCTGGGGCTCCTACGGCACGCACCCCTATATCCTGCTCAACTACAACGGCACTCTGCACGAGGTGTTCACCGTGGCCCACGAGATGGGCCACGCCATGCACAGCTATTTCACCTGGAGCACTCAGCCGCCGGCCTACGGCGACTACACGATTTTCGTGGCCGAGGTGGCCTCCACCACCAACGAGGCCCTGCTGATGGACCACCTTCTGCGGGTCACCACCGACCGTCAGCAGCAGCTCAGCCTGCTCGACCACTACGTGCGCCAGATCCAGGGCACGGTCTACATCCAGGCCCTGTTCGCCGAGTTCGAGCGCGAGATCCACACCCGCTCCGAGGCCGGTGACCCGCTTACCTACGAAAGCTTGAACAAGCTATGCCACGAGCTGTACCAGAAATATTTCGGGCCGGATATGACTGTGGACCAGGCCTACGAGATCAACTGGGGACGGATACCGCATTTCTACAACAATTTCTATGTCTACCAGTATGCCACGGGCTATGCGGCCGGCGCCCTGCTGAGCCAGAAAATGCTGAGCGGCGACAGCTCGGAGCGCGAGCGCTACCTGAATTTCCTGAAGAGCGGCAGCAGCGACTATTCGATCAACCTGCTCAAGGGCGCCGGCGTGGACATGAACAGCCCCGAGCCGATCGTGGCCACCGCCCGCCTGATGGACAGCCTGCTCGACCGCATGGAGAAGCTGCTGGACGAGAAGAAGTGAGTTGACAGCCAACTGGAGAGAAGGGAACAGATGAAGGAACGGATACCGATAGCCAGCGACCATGCCGGTTTCGAGCTGAAAAACGACCTGGTGGAGTACCTGCGCCAGTTGGGTTATGAGCCGGAGGACTTGGGCGCCCACGGCCCGGAGAGCGTGGATTACCCGGATTACGGCCGCAAGGTGGCCCGGGAGGTGGTCTCGGGTGCGGCCAAACGCGGCGTGGTGGTCTGCGGCACCGGGATCGGGGTGTCGATCGCGGCCAACAAGGTGCACGGCGCCCGGGCCGCCCTGTGCACGAACGTGTTCATGGCCGAGATGGCCCGCCGTCACAACGACGCGAACATCCTGGCCCTGGGCGGGCGGGTGCTCAGCCCGGAGGCGGCCCGGCCGATCCTCAAGACCTGGCTGGAGACCCCGTTCGAGGGTGGCCGTCACAGCCGGCGCATCCAGAAAATCGCGGATATCGAAAACGAACCCGGCTGCTGAGCCGGGACACTTCCAACTCAAGTCAGTTGCAGAGGTATGCCGATGCTGGAAGAACTGAAAAGAATCGACCCGGAAATCCACTCCGTGATCCTCAAGGAGATCGGCCGCCAGGCAGGCAAGCTGGAGATGATCGCCTCGGAGAACTTTGTCAGCCGGGCCGTGCTGGAGGCCATGGGCACGCCGCTGACCAACAAGTACGCCGAGGGCTACCCGGGCAAGCGCTACTACGGCGGCTGCGAGTTCGTCGACATCGCCGAGGACCTGGCGCGCAGCCGTGCCTGCGAGCTGTTCCAGGCAGGGCACGCCAACGTGCAGCCGCACTCCGGCTCCCAGGCCAACATGGCGGTCTACATGGCCCTGATCCAGCCGGGCGACACGGTGCTGGGAATGAACCTCTCGCACGGCGGGCACCTGACCCACGGCAGCCCGGTCAATTTCAGCGGCACTCTGTACAAGGTGGTCTCGTACGGGGTTCAGCGTGAGACCGGACGGATCGATTACGACGAGATGCAGTCCCTGGCCGAGCAGCACCGCCCGAAGCTGATCATGTGCGGGGCCAGCGCCTACCCGCGCTTTATCGATTTCGAGCGCATCCGCCGGATCGCCGACAGCGTGGGCGCGTTCATGGTCGCCGATATCGCCCACCCGGCCGGACTGATCGCCGCCGGGCTGCACCCCAGCCCGGTCCCGCACGCCCACGCGGTGACCACCACCACGCACAAGACCCTGCGCGGCCCGCGCGGCGGGATGATCCTCTGCGCCGAGGAATTCGGCAAGAAAATGGACAAGCTGATTTTCCCCGGCATCCAGGGCGGCCCGATGATGCATGTGATCGCGGCCAAGGCCGTGGCGTTCCGAGAGGCACTCTCACCGGAGTTCAAGACTTACTCCCGCCAGGTGGTCGCCAACGCCGCCCGTCTGGCCGCGGTGCTGATGTCGGCCGGCTACACACTGGTCTCCGGCGGCACGGACAACCATCTGATGCTGCTCGACCTGACCGACAAAAACATAACCGGCAAGGAGGCCGAGGAAGCCCTGGACCGCTGCGGGATCACGGTGAACAAGAACACGGTCCCGTTCGAGACCCGCAGCCCGTTCGTGACCAGCGGCATCCGGATCGGCACCCCGGCCCTGACCAGCCGCGGCATGGGTGTGGCCGAGATGGAGCGCGTGGGAGCGATGATCCACGACGTGCTGTCGAACCTGGGCCGCGAGACGGTGTACGCGGATGTGGCCGCCCGGGTAACAAAACTGTGCGCGGAGTTCCCGCTGTACCAGGATATGCTCTGAGAGTAGAATCCATAAGCTGTGGGGCCACGGAGAGCAGTGGCCCCACAGCTTAAGAAGCAACAAAACTTGTCCGTGAATACTGGAGTGCGCCGATGCTAAAATCAATGCTCCTTGAAAACTTCACGGTTTTCCCAAAAGCGGATTTCGAGTTCGGCAAGCACTTGAATGTCTTTATCGGCGATAATAGCTATGGTAAATCCCACGTACTCATGGCAGCGTATTCAGTTATTGCTGTAAGCGCGGCTATGAGGAAAGATGGCTCTTTTTTCAAGTCCATGTTACCGCTGGCTATTGCAGAAAAATTTGAAAGAGTCTTCCTGCCGGATGAATTCGGGAGACTGGTGAGACGTAGAGTTGGTCAAAGAAAGTGCAGTATGCAATATAAATTCGATATTTCAGCTCGGAATATGTCATTTGCATTCTCATCACATGCAAAGTCACAGGTGAAGTTTGAAAAAAATGGATACCCTACAGAATGGGTGGGTAAACCTCCTGTTTTTCTGCCAACGAGGGAATTACTTACTATTGCTCCAGTTCTTCCTTCACTTTATGAGGAAAGAGAACTTCCGTTCGAGGAAACGTGGCCTGATACCTGCACCCTGCTTAACGCACCGTTGAAGAAAGGGAGACGCTTCCAAGAAATTGCGAAACGTCTTGAGCCTCTTGAAGATGCGATGGGTGGCAAGGTGGAAACGGATAAAACAGGGCGATTTTACCTTAATTTACCTTCTGGCAGGATGGAGATGCACCTTGTCGCGGAGGGCTTGCGCAAGCTGGCTACTATTGCCCGTTTGATCGCAAACGGCTCACTTCTCGATAAAGGCTATCTGTTCTGGGATGAACCCGAAGCCAATCTGAATCCGAAAATCACCAAGACAGTTGCCCGGACAATCCTTCAAATCGCTCATAGCGGCATCCAGGTTTTCATTGCCACCCATAGCCTGTTCTTGATGCGGGAGCTGCACATTCTTATGAATGGAGATTTTAAAAAGCAGAAGCTCGATGCCCGCTTTTTTGGCTTGCATTTTGGCGAGGACGGGGCGGTGAATGTCCAGCAGGGCAAAACGATTGACGATGTGGGCGATATAACGGCGCTGGATGAAGAACTACAGCAGTCTGACCGTTATCTTAACGCCGAGATGGGCTTGCCCGCTGAACCTGTAAGGGAGGCATAGGTCCTAAATGCCTACCCTCCAAGTTGAAACTCTTCGCTTTGATTTTGCGGCCAGTGTAATCGCAGAAAAATACGATGATTGGAACCATTATAGAAATGTATGGACGAAAAAGGTAGTTGATCCGAAGGCTATGGATGTTGTGGCTGTAGAGAGCCAGGTGAATCCTGTTCGTGGTTTGACTACCTGGTTGATAGAAGCCAAGGATTACAGGATACTCACCGTAGAACCACCACTAAAAAAAATCTCAAACCTGCCGCAGACTGTGGCCGATAAGGCCAGAGATACTTTGACCGGTTTGACGGATGCCGCCAGCAACGCTTCGGTTCCTTCGGAAAAGCTTCATGCAATCAAAGCTGTCAACACAGCTGCAAAGCGCATTGTGTTTCATTTAGAGCCTTATGTGGGAAGCGGGCCTGGGGCGAGGCTTTTTCTCGCCAATACCGCGGCAAATATCTTGGGAAAACTAAAACAACTGGTAAAGGATATCGATCCGAAGCCGTTGGTATTGAATATCGAAAACACTCCTGCAGCTGATGTCCCGTGGTCTGTAGCTTAATTATAACAATATGGTTCTACGTTGAGCCGTCTGACCTCTCTCCCGCTTTCCCTCTTGAAATCCTCATTCCGTACTGATAAATTTGCGAACATTTGTGCAATTTTTACGTTAAACAAGGTGTAGGCGTCCAAAGATGTATATGGGGAACGCTTTTATCCGGCAAGTCGATCTTTTCCGTTGCAGGAGGCGAGGATGACCGGTTCGAGCGGGATCGGCAGGGGATCGACTGGGCTGAGGGCGCTGGCTGCCGCGTTCATGGCTGTAATTCTGGCCTGGTCTCCCGTTCCGGGGCAGGACAAGTTCCCGCGCGAGGAGCTGGAAACCCTGGACGGCGCCGCGACCCGTCTGGCCCCCGCCGACAGCGCCCGGCTGACAGTGCTCGATTTCTGGGCCCTCTGGTGCGCTCCCTGCCAGCAGGCAATCCCCGAGCTGCGCGGTCTGGCCGAGCGGATGCAGGGCCGGCCGGTGCGGTTCCGTTTCATCGATTGCGACAACACGCGCAGCCGCTCCAAGGTGCGCTCATTTTCCCTGTCCAAAGGCATTGCCGCGGAGGTTCTCCTGGACCCGAGCCAGAAACTGATGCGCTACTACGGCATCGCGGCCCTGCCCCATCTGGTGGTGCTCGATTCGGCGGGCAACGTGGTGGACCGGGAGGCCGGCTACATGTTGGGCGATCACATAAAACTGGAAAAGAAGCTGCTCGAGCTGCTCGGGCAGTGACAGCGCCATTGCCGCCGGCGCAAGGCGTGTGCGTGCGGGGCGGGGATGGGATAGAAGGCAACGGCTCACAGTACGGGATCGAATATGCTCGGGTTCCCGCGCGGTCGCTCCGCGGCGCTTACCGCAATCTCAATTCTGCTGGCCCTGTCCGGGGCCGGACAGGCCGTGCAGGCCTGGACCCTGCCCATCCGGGCGGCCCTGCGCAGCCGGTACGGCGACGGCCAGGAGAGCACCCTCCAGGGCATCCTCAAGAAAAACGACAAGCAGTATTTCGAGAACCGCCTGGACCTCGATTTCTCCAGCGGCGGCTGGGAGGGCGGGCTGAGCGTGGAGAGCCGCGAGCACGCCGAGTTCAGCGATGATTTCACCCGCCTGCGCAAGGGCTACATCCAGTACACGGGTGACAAGTTCATGCTGCGCGGGGGGACGCTCTACACGCTGGTGGGGCGCGGCCTGACCCTCGACCTGCACGAGGACCGGGTGATCGATTTCGACAACACGGTACGCGGGTTCATGGGCCAGGTCGACCTGGGCTCGCTGCGGGTGATGGCCCTGGGCGGCTGGTCAAGCTACATGGACTATCGCTCGCCCAAGATCATCGATGACCACAGCCTGGTCGCCGCCGCCCTGGAGTACCGTTTCTCGCCGACAGTGAGCGCCGGCCTGAGCGCCCTGCGCGACCACATGACCGGCCGCACCGACCATCTGAGCGAAGAGCATGTCACCATAGACACGGATATCCCGGTCCTGGTGGGCGGGCCGCACCTGGAGGTGATCTCCGGGGCCTGGGAGGTTTATCTGGAGAGCTCCTGGAAACACTCCGGCTACAACCGTCTGTCGCCCTACCTGGAGGGTGTGACCCAGGCCCCGATCCGTCAGTACCGGAACCTCACCCGCTCGGTGGACGGCGCGGGGGTGTACGGAACGCTGAGCTGGGCCGGGGATAAGGCCGGCCTGACCTTCGAGTACAAGAACTACCAGTACAATGTCGAAACCTACTGCACCAGCGTGCAGACCACCGGGTTCCACACCACCGGGGCCTCGATTTTCCAGTACCCGCCCACGGTCTACAAGGAACACCTCTACCACCTGCTCAACCGCTACCCGATCACCTCCAACCCGGACAACGAGATCGGGATGCAGCTCGAATTCAACCTGACCGCCTCGGAGAAACTGGATTTCCAGGCCGTGGCCAGCCTGACCTCGGACGCCGACCTTCTGTTCCCGCCCGCAGCGGACCACGGGGAGTGGCGCCGCAAGCGCACGGGTTTCCCGCTTCTGCCCAGTGTAGCCGAACGCTTTGACCCGCGCTGGGACACTTTCATTGACATACGCTGGCATCCTGACGATAATTTGAGACTGCAGGGCGGATACGGTTATCGCCGGATCACCGAATATATGCTCATCACCAGGTCGGGCGACCGTAAACTGGTCCACACCCTGCCCGTGCAGTTCGAATGGCTGCCGTCGCCCAAGCTGTCGCTGCACCTGGACCTGGAAACCCAGCACATGCACGACAAGGGTTTCCCCTACGAGAGGGTCCGGGACAACTGGTTCAACAATTATGCCGCCTTCGGGGTGGGCTGGAACCAGCGGGTCATCCTCACCGTGGGCAGCGAGTTCACCGGCAAGAAAACCCTGCCCGGCGAGAGCAGCAAGTGGCCGTTTTCGGAGCTCAGCGTTCGCCTGACCAACGGCGGGTCGTTCAACCTGTTCTACGGCTCCCAGCGCGAGGGGCTGATATGCTCGAACGGTCTGTGCAAATACATGCCCGGTTTCAAGGGGTTGCGCGCCGAGATGAGCCTGTTCTTCTGATCCGGGGCTTTCAATTTAAAGGCTGACTGGAGAGATGCAGACAATGAGATTTCATGCCGGTAAAGCAACTACCCTCGGGCTGCTGGCCGCGGCTGTCCTGTGTCTCAGGACGGCGGCGCTTTTTGCCTACGTGGACATCTCTCCGGACTCGCTGTCGAGCTGGCTCAGCTCCGCCAACCCGCCCTATCTGCTGGATGTGCGGGAGCAGGATGAGTTCGTGGGCCGCCACATTCCAGGCGCCGTGCTGTTCCCCTACAACACCGGGGTGCTGCAGACACGCTACGGCAAGCTGCCCGCCAGCGGCCCGATCGTCGTGATCTGCAAAGCGGGCACGCGCTCGGCCAGCGCGGCCCAGTTCCTGGAGGGCCTGCCGGGCGGAGGGTTTAACGGGCGGCTTTCCCGTCTGAACGGCGGGATGGATGCCTGGAAGGGTCTGGTGGTGCTCGACGATACCAACGGCGCGGACCGTCAGAAAGTGCTGTTCGAGATGTTCACCGCCTCCTGGTGCAGCTTCTGCTTTTCCTCCAACAAATACCTGGACGACACCTTTTTAGACACTGACGCTCCGATAGCCATGATCCGCTACCACGTGGCGGATGTCGGGTTCGACACGCCCACCACCCGGGTGAATTTCCTGGGCCAGAAAACCACCCCCGATCTTTTTATCGACGGGGCCAAGGAGATATATCCGGACTATTTCACCGTGTCCTCTTTCAACGAGTTCCGGCAGACAAAGAGCCCGTTGACCATCTCCCTGTTAGGGCGCAAGCCCGCGAGCGCCGCCGATTCCGGCCTGCTGAAAGTCAAGCTGTCCGCCGGAGCCACGATCGGCCCGGACAGTCTCAACCTGTTCGTGGTCCTGACCGAGAGCGGGATCGATCCGACCAAGTGGGACCCGCCGCACATCCCGGAAAACGGTGAAAAGATTTTCGACAACGCCATGCGTGCCATGGTGACCGGCCAGAGCGGCCAGCGCTTTGCGATCCAGCCGGGCGAAAAGCTCGAGATTCAGACGAAGTTCGGCCTGAAGCCGGATTGGAAAGCCGACAGTTGTGAGCTGGTGGTGTTCGTTGAGGACATGAAGACCAAGAAAGTGCAGCAGGCCACGAACGTGCGGCTCCCGGCGCTGACTCTGGTCGAGCCCCAGCCCAACCGCGCTCCCAAGGTGACCCTGCCGGAGGGCCAGAGCTACCGGGTGACAGAGGGTGACACTCTGCGTTTCAGCGCCGCGATCACCGACCCCGATTCCGCCGAGACCCTTACTGTCTGGGCTTTTTATTCGGCCACGGGAGCGAGCTACGGCACCGCGTTCCCCCCGCACGCCTCGTTCAAGAATCCAGTCTTCAAGTTCGCTCCCGACACCACCCAGGCCGGCCTGTACCGTTTCATGCTGCGGGTGGTCGACCATGCCGGGGCCAACGATTCGGTGCGGTTTACGGTGGAGGTCCTGGACAAGCCGGCGGTGGTTGCCCGGCGCTGCGACTGCGACGGGGACGGGGCCCTGACAGTGCGGGACATCCTCGCGTTCCTGCTCCTGTTGCGCAACGACCCGGCCAACCAATCGCTGGACTGGAACGGCGACGGGGAGCGTGATTTCGCGGACGTGCTCGACTTTGCCCGCGACCTGAGCGCCGGCCGCTGTCCGGATGCGCTCGGGCCGTCCCTGGCCGCGGTCCGGAATGAGCGGGGAGAATTCAGACTTTCCGTGGAGGAGGCCGCCTGGATCGGGGCCGCGCTGCCCAGGCTGCACCTGGAGCAATCGCTGGAAAGCGAGATACGCGCGCAGCTCGCCGCCGTGGCCAGCCTGCCCCGCGCCTACAGCCTGGCGCAGAATGTCCCCAACCCGTTCAACCCGAGCACTGTGATCACGTTCGACATCCCAGGCAACGACAAGCCGGGGGCTGTGTCGCTCAAAGTCTACGACCTGCGCGCCCGCCTGGTGAAAGTCCTGGCCCAGGGCGTGCTCGAACCCGGACGTCACACTGTTTTCTGGGATGGACGGGATGAAAGTGGGAGTCAGTTGCCCAGCGGGGTCTATCTCTGCCGATTGACCGCGCCCGGCTGGACTCAGAGCCGCAAAATGGTGCTTCTCAAGTAAGGTTGGTGGAGCAGTAAGGTAGTTCCAAATCCGATCAGGCCTTGCCCGCAGCGGCAGCTTTTCCGGACTGCTTGGCCGGAGCTTTGGCCGCCTCGCCTTTTTTCTTCGCCGCATCCTCCTCAGCCGGCGCCTCCTCGGTGCTCTTGGCTTTCTTCCGTTTCGGCATCGCCTCGAACAGGAACAGGAACCAAATACCGGCGTAAGCGGCCGTTATCACGGAAATGAACGTGATAAACCCGCTGGTGGTGGAAATGTACTGCAGGGCTTTGACAATAAGTTCGGACATGAAATGGCTCACAACCGGACTCTCCGGGTGGGCGTCCATGCCCGAACCGATCCCTTAGCGTGGCCCGAGGTCCCCAGGTTTCCCTTGGAGTTTTTAACTGAATTCAGTCGACCGGGCCGCAAAGGGCCCGTTTTATTATCGCAAATCGATCCCCGGCTGACAAGGGGGGATAGTATTCGCCACTATATATTATCGAACCGGAACGGTTGAAAATTTAGCCCAATTCTCAAGAAAAATCCAGTGGGCGACCGCGCCGTTCAAACTTCCGCTCCAATAAGCCTTTATAAACGGCCTTCCTTTTTTCCCGGAGCGGTTATAACTTTATCGCCTCACGGCAGTTTCATTATCGTTGCTCCGCGCGGGCTGCCCGGGCCGAAAGTGCCGGGCCTGGCTTGGCGCTGACAGGGATCGCGCTGAACGGAATGCAGGGGAGACGCTGTGAAGCAGAACCGGCTCGAAAGAACTCTGACCGCCAGCCTGCGTGGCGTGGCGTGTTTCGACCTGCCGACCCGCACACTGTACGCCTCGGATGCCAGTATTTTCGAGATACTGCCCGCCGGGGTGGTGTTCCCGCGGGATACGGATGACCTGGTGCGGCTGACCGAGGTCGCGGCGCAGGAGGGGGTCTCACTGACCGCGCGCGGCGGCGGCAGCGGGATTGCGGGCGAATCGCTGGGCCGCGGGCTGATCGTGGAGCTGGGACGGTTCATGAACCGGGTGGAGGGCTACGACGAGTCAACGGGCGAGGTCACTGTGCAGCCGGGGCTGGTCCTCGACCGTCTGAACGCGTTCCTGGCGCAGTACGGACGGATGATCGGGCCCGACCCCTCCAGCGCCGGGCGCTGCACTGTGGGCGGAGTGGTGGCCAATGACGCCACCGGGTCGCACTCGATCCTATACGGCCATACCCGTCACCACCTGCGCGGCCTGGAGGCGGTGTTCGCGGACGGCTCCCTGGCCGAACTGGGGCCGGTGCCGCTGGAGACGGCCTGCAACGGGGCTGGCTTTCCCGGAGAGCTGGCCCGGCAGGTGCCGGAGCTTCTGGAGCGCTACGCCGGGGCCATCGCCGCCGACCGTCCCCGCACACGACGTGACCGCAGCGGCTACAATCTCGAAGGCCTGGTTCAGGACGGCACTTTCAACCCGCACCTGCTGCTGGCCGGCAGCGAGGGCAGCCTGGCCCTGATCAGCCGGTTGCGCCTGGCCACGGTGCCTCGGCCGCGCTTCAAGCGGGTGGCCCTGCTCGTGTTCGACCAGCTCACCCGCGCCACGGATGCAGTGCTGCCGATCCTGGAGCACGGCCCCGCGGCGGTGGAGATGATCGACGCGCTGATGATCGGCCTGGCGCGCCAGGCGAGCCACGCCTACGATGACCTTCTGCCGCCCGGCGCCGCGGCCTGCCTTCTGGTCGAGTGCCAGGGCGACAGCCCGGAGGAGCCTCCGGCGCGGTTGGAGGCGATCCGCCAGGCGGTCTGCGAGCGGGAGCGCCTGGCTGTCGGCTGGCGCATGACCGATGACCCGCGCCGCGAGGCACAGCTCTGGGACCTGCGCAAGGCCGGAGTGCCGCTGCTGTTCCGCCGTCCTGGCCCTACCCAGCCCGTGCCGTTCGTGGAGGATGTGGCCGTGCCGGTGGACAGCCTGACAGAATACGTGAAGCGCCTGTCCGCGGTGTTCGACTCGCACGGAGTGCAGGCGGCGTTCTATGGACACGCCGGGGGCGGCGAGCTGCACATCCGCCCGTTCCTCGACCTGCGCCGCGCCGACCACTGCCGCAAGCTGGAATCGATCGCCCAGGCCACCTGCGAGCTGGCGCGCAGCCTGGGCGGCACTCTCTCGGGAGAGCACGGCGAGGGCCTGGTGCGCGGCCAGTTCATCCGTCAGATGCGCCCCCACACCTACCCGCTGTTCGAGGAAATCAAGCGTATCTTCGACCCGCGGGGGCTGCTCAACCCGGACAAGATCATCACCACGCGGACAGACCTCATCTCTTCGGACCATAAGTTACCGGTGCCCTACGCCCCCGAGCTGCCTGAGCTGAGATTCAACTACAGCCAGCACCCCTACGCCGAGACAGTGGAGCGCTGCAACGGTTGCGGCAACTGCCGCAGCCCGCTGATGTACTCGATGTGCCCGGTGTTCAAGGCCACCGGCCTGGAGGCGGCCAGCCCGCGGGCCAAGGCCTCGGTGCTGCGCAACCTGATGTACGGCCGGGCGGAGGAGCGCGGGCAGTGGGAGCGGGCCTGGAAAGAGGTCTACGACTACTGTATCGGCTGCGGGATGTGCGCGGTGGAGTGCCCCAGCGCGGTGGATATCCCCAAGCTGATGTACGAGGCCAAGGTGCGTTACGCCGCGCACAACGGCCTGGACCTGCCGGGGCTGTTCCTCTCCGAGGCGGATGTGAGTTGCCGCGTGCTGAGCGCGCTGGCCCCACTGGCGAACTTGGGGTCGAACAACCGCATTCTGCGCAAGGTAATGGAGATGACAGCCGGGGTGGACTCCCGCCGCCGCCTGCCCCGTTTCAGCCGTCAGCGGAGGATTAAAACCCGTTCGTCCGGTGCAGTCAATGGACACCCCAAAGTTGCCCTGTTCCGCGACCTGTTCGCGCGCTACAACTCGCCCGGGCTGGCGCAGGTCACAGTTCGTCTGCTGGAGGAGCTGGCCGGGGCCGAGGTCACAGTGACCGACCTGGGCTCCTGCGGGATCACGGCCATGGCCTACGGCAACGCGGGCAGCGCGTTCAGGATACTGGAGAAAAACCTGGAAGAGCTTTCCGGCCTGATCGACGAGGGCTACAGCATAGTCAGCCAAGAGCCGACCAGCGTGCTCACCCTGCGCGTGGAGGCCCCCGGCTGGAGCGCCGACCCGCGCTGGCGCGCTGTGGCCGCGAACACGTTCGAGCTGTTCGAATACCTCAAGCTGCTGGAGGGCCAGGGCAAGCTGAAGCTCCTGCCCGGCGACCTGCGCCTGGAGCGCAAGCTGGCCTACCACATGCCCTGCCATCTCAAGGCGCTGCAGATCGGACAGCCGGGGCTGGGGTTCCTGTCAAGGGTCGCGGGGCTGGAGATAGTGGAGAGCCAGGCCGCCTGCTGCGGGATCGCCGGGACTTTCGGGATGAAGAAACAGCATTTCGACCTCTCGCTGAAAATTGGGGAGAAGCTGTTCCAGGCGCTGGAAGCCGAGGGCGTGAGCGCGGGCCTCAGTGAATGCAGCACCTGCCGTCTGCAGATGGAACAGAGCGGCAAAGGGACCTACCATCCGGCCGAGGTGCTGGCCGCGGCCCTGGGTTTGGAAAATCTTCCCTCACGATAGAACGCCCGAAAGGTTGAAAGCCTTGACAGTGGCGGGGGATGCTGTTATATTGTGGCACACAGTTGACGTGACTGGCCCCTTCGTCTAGTGGCCTAGGACGTGTGGTTCTCAGCCATAAAACAGGGGTTCGATTCCCCTAGGGGCTACCAAAATTGAAAGCCCGTCTCGATACCGAGACGGGCTTTCCGTTTTTGGGGAGGCCCCGGAAGGTATTTCGGGCGCGGCACGCCGTGCCCCGGCACAACCGATGCCTTTCGTAGGGACGAACCTTGTATTCGCCCAGCCTTGTCTTTTCGTCCTTTCGGTCTTGCCCAGCAATGTCCGGTTAGATTTTTGCTATAGAATGTGATGGGCGAACACATTGTTCGTATCGGAATAACTCGATCCCGGGTCAAAGCCAAACCCCGTGCGGCTGACAGGCCGCCGGCTGTTGCCTTTGGGGGCCGCACCTGTCTGAGCCTCCCGCCAGGGTAGCGTTTAATTGAGCGAGAAACGGCCGGGGCTGTAATTGCCGCACGGTTCGGCGGCG
>JAJFUG010000213.1 GCA_021372515.1 bacterium | reverse complement strand
GGTGCGCCACAGCACCATGCGCGGCAACCGTTTCCACGACAACGGCTGGAACGGGATCGGCGGGCTGGGCGAGGGCGGAGAGGGCGGCGACCGCTACAACGTGGTGAGCGACAATTTCTGCTGGAACAACGCCCGCTGCGGTATCGAGTGCATCCGGGGCGGCCATAACATAGTTGCGAACAATGTCTGCCAGAACAACTCCCAGAGCGAGCCGGGGCGCTACCCGGGGATCCTGGTCGAGGATTTCGTGAGCAGCGTGATCAGCGGCAACCGTTGCCTCGATTTCCAGCCCGACAGCGCCAAGACCCAGGCCTGGGGCATCCTGGTCACAGGCTCAAGCCGCGACAACGTGATCGAGGGCAACCTCCTGACCGGCCACCCCAAGGGTGGCCTGGCCGGCGATGCCCTGGGCGACAACGCGGTCTCGAACAACCTCGTCCGGCGCGAGCACCTCCCGGCCGGGCTGTGAGAGTTCACAAAAAGAAAGGGGCGGGTTTGAAACCCGCCCCCTGCGATCTCCGACAATCCCATCACCCGTAGGGGCAGGCCCCCGTGCCTGCCCAACCCTGCCGGGCGGCCACAGGGGGCCGCCCCTACGATATTCTCCTATGACAGAGCCATTTTTTCAGGTCCGGATCAGCCCCGCAGCTCGGCCAGCTTGGCCCGCACTTCCTCCACATGCCCTTTCACGCTGACCTTGGGCCAGTCGAACGCCACCCTGCCCTGCGGGTCGATCAGGAACGTGCTGCGCTGAACTCCCATGTATTTCTTTCCATAATTGCTTTTCTCCTGCCAGGCGCCATATTGCTCCAGCACCCGATGCTCCGGGTCGCTGAGCAGGCGCACCTTCAGACCGTGCTTGGCTGCGAACTTCCCGTGCGAGGCCGGGCTGTCCGGGCTCACCCCCAGCACCACCGCATCCAGCGCGGCCAGGTCATCCAGGGCCGAGGTGAACTCGCAGGCCTCGGTGGTGCAGCCCGGGGTGTCATCCTTGGGATAGAAATACAGCACCACCCACTTGCCCCTGTAATCTCCCAGGCGCGCGGTGCTCTCCGCCTGATCCGGCAGGCTGAAATCCGGCGCCCTGTCTCCGGCTTTGACCATCGTTTCCCTCCCCGGCGCAGGGCCAAACGCCCGCCTCCGGCTTATGAATTCGCTCGCTCCGGCCGCCGCCCCCACCCAACCCCGCGCCTCACTCCTTAACCGGCTTGTCCGCTTTGCGGCAGGTGCTGATGCCCAGCGGACAATAGGCCGGGCAGAAATTGAACAACCCGGTGCCCAGTGGAACTATCCCGATCGCTCCCCACCAGCTCTTGTAGTACAACCCCAGGGCGATTATCACCAACCCGGCCACGATCCGCAGCACCTTGTCGATTCCCCCAACATTGGCTTGCATCGTCCGGCCCGCCTTTCGGGGTCAAATGGTTAAAGCGTCACTGAGCGGGAGGAACAGCCCCCCCGAGGGTGGCCGCCCCGCTCCATCACTCCGTTCGTCAGTCCGCGGCGCGCGCGCCCAGCTCGCGGTCCAGCATGTACATCCCGCCCGGATGGTTGCCGATCATCTTGAGCTTTTCAACGATCCCGAGGGCGGCGGCCTCCTCCTCCACCTGCTCGGTCACATACCAGGTGAGGAACGCCACCGAGGCGTGGTCTTTCTCGGCCTGGGCCAGCTCGACCAACTTGTCGATCCGCGAGGTCACGAGCAACTCATGCTTGTAGGCCTCCTGGAACACCGCCAGCGGGCCGTCCCACTTGGCCGGCGGAGTGTCCACCTGCACCAGGGCCGCCTCGCCGCTGCGCTCGTGGATGTAGCCGAAAAATTTCATCGCGTGGCCCAGCTCCTCGCCGGCCTGGACTTTCATCCACTTGCCCATTCCGGGCAGGTTGTTGACCGTAAAATAGTTGGACATGGCCAGGTAGAGATAGCCGGAGTAAAGTTCGGCGTTGATCTGATCGTTCATGGCTTTCTGCATTTTCTTGCTGAGCATTTCAGTCATCCTCCCACAGGTTGAAACTGCGAATTGAATTGAAAACACCTCATCCCTATTAAGCATATATTTTTTCAGGGCCGCTTACAAGACAGGGCGGGGCAATCCCGCCGGGCGCGGCCCTTTACTTTGCTCGTTCAGACAGACTCCTGCGCCGACTGCGTCCTTTCGAAAAGTCTGTATTCCAGTTCCAGTTCTCCAGTTATCGGGATATCGCTCCCTCTGGCCTCGCACTCGGCGCACAGGCCGACATATTCCACCCGGTAGCCGACCAGATGGAACCCCTCCGGGGCGGCCGGGCTGCATGGGAACTCATTTCCCAAGGCGCTTTTCAGGTCGATCACTTGTCCGCAGCCCAGGCAGCACGCGTGGCAGTGCTCGCTCAGGTCGGCGTCATACCGCTTGCGCCCGCCGGGGCCGGCCAGCACCCGCACCCGTCCCTCAGCGGCCAGCACCTGAAGGTTGCGGTAGACCGTGCCCAGACTGATCCGCGGCTGGCTTCGCCGCACCAGGGCGTAGAGCTCATCCGCCGTGGGGTGGATCCGCACCGCGGCCAGCTCGGCCAGGATCAGGCTGCGCTGACGGGTCATGCGTCTCGGGTTGCTCATTCTGTTTCCTTATCAATAATGATTCCTGATATTATTATAAAAACTCTTCCTGGGATTGTCAAGAGCGAAAGAGAAAAATTCTCAATCCGCCCGCAAAGCTAAGTGCCGCCGGGGCTCAAAAAAACAGGGGGCACGCCGAAGCGCACCCCCTGAAGGTTCATCCAAACCAGCGATGTCCGGTTAGGAAATTGCATATCAGTTTTACGGGCGAACACAAGAAGCGCCCCTATAGCGCCGCCTGGCATCCCATGCGGGTAAACCCATTTGCGGCCGTCAGGCCGCCGCAGTTCAGCCTTTTGGGGGCCGCACCTGTCTGAGCCTCCCGCCAGGGCAGCGTGTAATCGAGCCTGAAACGGCCGGGGCTGAAATTGACGCACGGTCCGGCGGCGATTCGCGGCAGCGGTATCAAAGCGCCGGGCACATCGACGGTTGATGAAGTTTTGCGGCCAGGACGAGTTCGCGGCCCCCGCTGGCTTTACTGCTTTGGCCGAAACCAAAGCAGAAAAGGGTCTTTCGGCTTCTCACTGCATGTTCCTAACCGGACAATGCTGATCCAAACCGAAAGAATCGATTCGACTTTTTACATCTGTTCCAGGGCCCGCAGCACCAGCCAGAGGCAGCGCGGCACGTGGAAACAGCCCTTGTACGGCCCGCCCTTGAACGTGTGGGTGACCCGCCCCTCGCGGTCCAGGTAGCCGAACCACTCGCCGTGGCCGGGGTCGGGGAAGCGGGCAAAGGTGTACTCCACCAGGCGCTCGAACGAGTCGGCGTGCCGCTGCTCGCCGGTTTCGCGCCAGGCGGCCAGCAGGCCGTAGAGCGCCTCGCAGTGCGGCCACCACAGTTTCATCGGCCATTCGAGCTGCGTGGGCGAACAGCCACGGGCATCCAGGAAATAGAACAGCCCGCCGTGCTCGTGGTCCCAGCCTTTCTCAAACATCCAGTCTATCATGGCCACGCCCTCGGCCACCACGGCGCTGTCGCCCAGGCTGCGCCCCACCTCGATCAGGAACCAGCCGGTCTCGATTGCGTGGCCCGGGTTGAGCAGGTTGCCCTCGCTGCCGGGCAGCGCGCCGCCATCCGGGGCCATGTTCTCGTAGACCAGGCGCTGGTCCGGTTTCGCGTGCCGCCGGATGCCCTCGATGCACTCGTGGATCAGCGGCAGCCACACCCCCGTCCCGCGGCTGTCGTCCGCGGCGAAATCCGCGGCCAGCGACAGGGTGATCATCGGCACGGCCAGGGCGCTGGCGGGACGCTGCCCGGCCAGCACCGGACGGCCCAGGGCCGCGGGGTCGGCGCTCCAGGCGCGCACCCGGGCGAAAACCGCCTCGGCCTCGGTGCGGATCGAGCTGTCGCCGGTCAGGCGCGAAAACTCCAGCAGGGCCAGGCTGTAGAAACACTCCGAGAAAACCTTGCGCTGGATCGAGATCGGCCGGCCCTGGCGGTCGAGGCTGAAATAGGCCCGTCCCTCCGGGCCCACGCCGAAGCGCCGGATGAAGCTGTAGCCAAGTTCGGCGGCCTCACGCCATTCCGGGCGTTTCTCCAGGTTGTTGTACAGCTTGGAGAACATCCAGACCTCGCGGCCCTGGAGCCACATGTGCTTGGTGCTGTCGTACACCTCGCCGTCACGGCCCAGGCAGTTGAAATAGCCTCCGCACTCGCGGTCCAGGCTGTGCCCGAGCCAGAACGGGATCACGTTCTCCAGCAGCTCGGTCCGGAACAGCCGCAGGTATTTATCTTTGTCGATTCCAGCCATCCTCGCTCACCTCGCTCGGCTCAGCCCTGGAAGCGGGCGAAAATCTTGTCCGCGTTCAGGTGGTAGATTTTCTCCAGCACCTCATCCGGCAGCCCGACCCCGTAGATCATCCAGCGGCCCTGCAGGTGGTGTCCGCCGGCCGGGTCGAAATACTCATCCCAGGTCTCCAGGAAACGGTAGTAGATGCGGTACGATTCGGCGTTGGGCGGGGTGTCGGTGCCGAACATCACGCGGTCCTGGTACTGGATGAGGAACTTGCGGCAGGTGTAGGGCTGACGGCCCAGCTCGCTGATGCGGGCGTCGATGTCCACGTAGAAATTCGGGTAGGCGTCCAGCCACATCCCCACCTGGTGCAGCTCCTCGGGCAGGGTGCCCATGTGTGCGCCGATGTAGATGGTGTTGGGGTGCTTGGCGAACATCCGGTTACGCTGGGCCAGGATCTCCCACTTGGAGGGATATTTCGTGGTGTCGCCGAAAGCCCAGTCCGGGTGGGCGCCCAGCTCGTCATAGCGCTCGTTATACTTGTCCACCGGGGTGAAAAAGGCCTTGGGGTCGCTGACATGGATCATGACCGGAATCTTGAGCTGGCCCACCGCGTCCCAGAACGGGTCGATGCGCGGGTCATCCACGGGTATGAGCTTGCCGCTGTTGTCGCGGTAGACCAGTCCCAGCTCCTTGAATATCTTCACCCCGCGCGCGCCCAAGCGCACGGCGTCCTTGAGCTTGGCTATCTCGCGCTCGGCCCACTTGGGGTCGTCGATGCCCTCGAAATTCGGGGAGAAGAAAACGAGGAGACGCTCGGCCGAGACGGCCCGGGAGGCCTCGATGTGCTTCTTGTAGAAATCGTCCTTGCTCATCCCGTCCAGGCTCACGCAGCGCACCACGCCGGCCTTGTCCATCTCCGCCAGGTAGGTCTTGAGCATGTCCAGGCGGCGCATGTGGTTGTGGACATCGAACACCGGGAACTTGGGCCGCAGGACCATGGTCTCGTTGACCACGAGCTGGCTCTTGGGCTTCCAGTCCAGGAGTTTCAGCTCGCCCATCGCCTCCTGGGCCGACACAAGGGCGGGGAAGCAGACCAACGCGCAAAGGACGGCCAACGCGTATACTCTTCTGAACATCATTCCTCCTGGAGGGCTGAGGGAAAGGCAAGAGTGAATAAGTACGAATAGAAAACAATATATCCGCGCCTGTCGCCCGGCGCCAGAGTTGCGGCAAATAAAAACCGCCGCTTTCCGAGTGTCCGTAAAGCGGCGGCAGCCATATCGAAAGGGTTCACCGGCGGTCCGGGTCGATAACTCCGCACCCGTAACCGATGGCCCCGGCGACTATTTCTTGGGCTTCTCCTGGTCCTTTTTCTGAGTCTCGACCTGCTTGGGCGCGGGTTTGACTTTCTTGGCCTTGACCGTCTCGGTTTTCTTGGCCTTGCAGGTGTCGGGTTTGGCCGTGGTCTGGGCGCCGGCGCCGACCGCGAGAACAAAACTGACCAGAAGCGTAATCAACCAGATACGTGTGATTCTTCCGCTGCGAGACATGATTGCCTCCTTTTGCAGCTCACCATCCACCCCTCCCGTTCCAGGGCTCGCCTCTTGGCCAGGGGAGACCTCGAGGGCGCAGCACAACGACCGAGCAGTCCGGCTGTGACCCTGAGACAGCCGGGCCATGCTCAACCGCAACTCAGCACTCTTACCTGGATATCACCTCTCTCAGTTTAGGTTGATCCTTACTTGCCTTCCCGAAAAAACGCCCGCTTTCTGGCGTGCGTTTTTAATTGCTTCCGTCCTCTACCGCCCTCAGGCTGGAAAGTGCCTTCCGAAACCTTTATCCGGCTGAATTATGTTATTGATCAAACATAATATCAAGCCCCTTTTCCTGTCAAGCCATGGCGCCAGGGATTTTTAATCATCAACAAAAAGGCCGCACTCTT
This sequence comes from bacterium, assembly GCA_021372515.1. Lineage (NCBI taxonomy): Bacteria > bacterium. The sequence continues at coordinate 22,754 of JAJFUG010000213.1, read as the reverse complement.
TGAAGTGCAGCCTCATCCTTTCCGAAAAGGGCGTATAAGCTCACTCGTTCAATGCGGTCTGCAACGACTGCTGCGTGTAGGCATCCACCGCGGCCTCGATCTGCCGGCGGGTCATTTTGCAGGCCGAGACCTTCGAAAAATCGTGGCTCGCACCGGCCAGGGCCTGCTCCACCAGGGAGCGGCTGTCGGCGTTGAAATCGCTCTTGGCCTCTATCACTTTCTTTAAGGTCTCACGGCTGACCGGGCAGGCTGACACCTTCGAAAAATCGCCGCTGGCGGCCGCAACGCGAATCTCGTTCAGGCTCTTGGAATCCACTCCCCGGCTGGAAACGGCCCAGCCGGCCAGCGCCTGCTCCAACTCGCCGCGGGTCACCTTGCAGGCCGCCACCTGTGCGAAATCGTTCTTCTCCAGGGCAGTCAGGATGTTCTGCCGCACGTGGTCGTCGATCTCGGCGCTTTCCTGAGTCAGTTTCCTGAGCGTCTCACGGGTGGCGCTGCAGGCGGCCACGCCCGAGAAATCGCCGCTGGCCGCGGCCAACTGGATGTTCTTCATCAGCTTGCCGTCCAGCGCGGCGCTCCTGGCGGAGCTTTCGCAGCAGGCGGCGCCCTGGGCGCTGCAGGCGGACTTGTCCGCGCAGGAGGCGCTCATCGCGCTGCTCTTGTCGCCACAACAGGACTCGCCGGCCTGGGCCGCGGCGGCCAGGCTGAGACAGACCGCGACGATCATCAGACTGGTTCTCATTATCATTCTTGAAACACGCATCCGAACCTCCTTGTGCACATATGTTCCAGGTCTTGCTCCGACCCTCTTATAGCCTGGGAAATCAGTCTAACGGCCACCCGGCCGTCCGGAGTGAGTCCGACGGCCGCGGGCGGGGCCGTTCCGCGTGTGTTCCAGAGCGCCTCCTGCGGCTGGGGTGGGACAGCGTGGCTGCTTGCATACCTCACAATGCGATCAGGGCAAAGTTCACTGTTCTGAAAAAGCCCCATGCATCATTCTAAAACCGGGAGCGGGAAAAATCAATACCTGCACATTATTTTTTCCACTTTGGTTCGGTTATGTCCGTTTAGGTTTTTGCAGAGAATGTTATGGGCGCAGACAGTGTTCGTATCGGAATGACTCGATCCTGGGTCAAAGCCAAGCCCCGTGCGGCTGACAGGCCGCCGCTGCAACGCGGCAGCGGAATCGATGCTTAGCGAACAAAATAGTCAGAAACAGTGTCTCGGTTGGGACGAGGCAAGCCGCCCCCGCTGGCTTTGCTGCTTTGGCCGAAACCATAGCAGAACAGAGTCTTTCGGCTTCTCACGGCAAGTTCCTAACCGGACATTGCTGCATTGGGCTGCGTATCTATCCGTAAAAAACCATTTCGGCGTTCAGGTGGGACAGGCGGCGCGGTCCAGGCAGAAAATTAGCTCGCCATCCGACGGATGGACCAGGCTGGCCGGCAGGGCGGGATCGGAGGACTGGCCGAGGTGGAACAGGCGCTCCAGCACCGCGCGCTTGCCCGCGCCCGCGGCCAGGACAAGCACGCAGCGCGCGGCGTTGACAAGCGGCAGGCTCAAGGTCAGGCGCTCTTTGGTGGGATAGCCCACAGGGGCCTCGGCCGGGTGGACCCAGCCGTTTTTTTCATTCAACAGCGGACTGTTGGGGAACAGCGAGGCCACGTGGCCATCGGCCCCGATTCCCAGCAGCAGCAAGTCGAATCCGGGCGGGTCCTGGCCCGGAAAGACAGCGCGCAGGTGTGACTCGTACTCAGCGGCGGCGCGCTCCACTGGGCGCACCTCGCCGCGCAGGCGCAGCAAGTTTGACTCCGGGACAGGGACACGGCCCAGCAGGGCGTCACGGGCCAGCCCATAGTTGCTCTCCGGGTCCTCCGGCGGAACGCAGCGCTCATCGCCCCAAAGAACAAGCGTTTTATCCCAGGGCATACTCTCGGAAAATGGCGTCACGGACAGAGTCTCGTAGAGAGTGCGCGGGGTGCCGCCCCCGGCCAGCACCAGGCTGAAATGCCCATGCCGTGCAACCGCGCGGCGCGCCCGCTCCAGCACAATCTCCGCCGCGGCCCGGCTGAGCGCGCCCAGGTCGTCAAACACCATCCGCCGGCTGCTTCCCGCTCCGTTCATTATTGCCCCTTGCCCGATGTTTCAGCTCCCTGCGCCGCGGCCAGGGTCCGCCAGCGACGGTTGTCGCGCGCGAGCAGCTCATCCGCCTCGACCGGGCCCTCGCCGCACGAGGGGTAGAGGCACGGCCCGGCAGCGCCGCCGTGTTCGCTCCAGGCCCGCAGCACCGGGGTGATCAGGCTCCAGGCCACGCTCACCTCATCGTGGCGGATGAACAGGGTCTGGTCCCCGGCGATACAGTCTATCAGCAGGCGCTCGTATGCATCCGGAAGCGCCTCACGGAACACGTTGCGGTAGTGGAAATCCAGGGTCAGCGGGGTGAGGCTGGCCTGGGGCCCGGGGCGCTTGGCCTGGAAAGTGAGCGCCACCCCCTCCTCGGGCTGGATGTTCAGCACCAGCTCGTTGGTCTCCAGGCTCTCGGCCAGGGCGTTCTTGAACATCGAGTGCGGCACGCTCTTGAACCGGATCGCGATCTCGCTCAGCCTCCGGGCCAGGCGTTTGCCCGAGCGCAGGTAGAACGGCACGCCCTGCCAGCGCCAGTTGTCCAGCATCAATTTGACCGCCACGTAGGTCTCCACCCGCGAGCCGGGGGCCACGCCCTCCTCCTGCCTGTAGCCCGGAAGCTCCTTTCCGCTCACCTTGCCCGGCCCGTACTGGCCGCGCACGGCCCAGCGGTCCAGCTCCTCCAGCGGGAACTGGCGCACCGAGCGCAGCAGCTTCACCTTCTCGTCCCGCACCCGGTCGGCGTCGAACGAACTGGGCGGCTCCATCGCCACCAGGGCCAGCATCTGCATCATGTGGTTCTGGAACATGTCGCGCAACTGGCCGCTCTGCTCGAAATAGCCCGCCCGGTGCTCCACGCCCAGGGTCTCGGCCACCGTGATCTGTACGCTGTCCACGTAGCGGCGGTTCCAGAGCGGCTCGAATATGGCGTTGGCGAAACGGAACATCAGGATGTTCTGCACGGTCTCCTTGCCCAGGTAGTGGTCGATCCGGTAGATCTGCGGCTCGTCCAGCACGCCGTACAGACGGCGGTCCAGCTCCAGGGCGCTTTCGAGGTCGTGGCCGAACGGCTTTTCCACCACCACGCGCACCCACTGCCCGCGCTGCGGGTGCTCGCGGGTCAGGCCGGCCGCGCCCAGGCGCTCCACGATCACCGGGAACAGGCTGGGCGGGGTGGACAGGTAGTAGACCCGGTTGCCGCCGGTGGGAAAAAGGTCCTCCAGGTCGGCGCTGCGGCTGATGATCGAATCGTAGAAATCGGCCCGCGAGTAGTCGCCGCTCAGGTAGAAACAGTGGCGCAGGAACACCTCCACCGTGGGGCCATCCCCGCCCGCGGCCTCGACCAGGGCCGGTCTCAGATGGGCGCGGAATTCCTCGTCGCTCATCGCGCTGCGCGAGCAGCCCAGGATGAAAAACTCCTCGGGCAGCATCCCGCGCTGAAAGATGCTGTGCAGCGCCGGGATCAGCTTGCGCTGGGTCAGGTCGCCCGAGGCGCCGAAGATCACGAGGCCGCAGGGCTCCAGACGGTTCTCCACGCAGTAGAAATCACCCCGCGGGACATGGGTGTGGGACACGATCTGAGACATCCTGGCCTTCCTTGGTTTTTTAGCCATGGCCGACATTGTTCCTTAAATCCTGCGAAAATATACTCTTTTCCCCGCGCACGGGGCAACCTCAGTCCTCCGGCCGATCCGCCCCAGGCGGTTCAGGCAGGCTCGCCGGATCGGTTACAGGCAGCGAGCAGGCGCCGTCCCGGCAGACAAAAGCCGCGGCCGCGGCCCCCTCCGGCACTCTCATGTCGCGGGTGAACGGGGCCAGCTCGGCCAGGCTTTCAACCTCCCCCTTCCTTAGCAGCAGCACCGTGCGGTTCGGCTCGAAAGAGCGCCAGAGCTCCCGCACGAACGGTTCCACTGCGGTGTCCGAGTCGACAGAGAGCGCCAGCACCACCTCGCGGCAGGGCCCCAGGGCAAAGTCCAGGGCGCAGAGCGCCTGGCTGAACGCGCCGGGGTTGGTCTCCAGCACCCCGGAAAACGCGCGGAAAACGCCCTCCGCCTGCCGCTCCAGGCCGCTGTCACCAGTCAGGCGGGCCAGGCGCAGGAAATTGAGCGCCGCCACCGAGTTGGCGCTGGGCATAGCCCCGTCGTACAGCTCCTTCTTTCTCACGAGCAGCCTTTCCCCCTGCGCCGGGGTGAAAAACAGCCCGCCCTCGACCTCATCCCAGAACTGCGTTATCAGGATGCCGTTCAGCTCCAGGGCCGCGCGCAGCCAGCGCAGACTGAACGTGGCCTCGTACAGGTCGAGCAGCCCCTGGACCAGGAAAGCGTAATCCTCGGCGCTGGCCGGGGCCGCGGCCTCGCCCTCGCACCAGCGGTGCAGGAGGTTCCCGTGGCTGTCGCGCAAACGGTCCAGCACGAAAGCGGCCGCCCGCTCGGCCGCCTCCGCGAACCGCGGGCTATCCAGCACGCGCGCCCCCCGGGCCAGGGCGCCGATCATCAGGCCGTTCCAGTCGGCCAGGATTTTGTTGTCCAGTCCCGGCCGCACCCTTGAGGCGCGGGCTTTCAGCAGGTCCGCCCGCGCCGACTCCAGCCAGGCCTCGAACTCCTCCAGTCCCAGGCCGGTCTCAGCGGCCAGGGCGGCATTCTCCCGGCCCGTATGCAGGATATTCAGCCCGTTTGTCGCACCGGCGGCCTCATCCCGGAAATTGCCCTCCGGCCGCACGTTCCAGACCTTGCAGGCCAGGGCGGCCCTGTCATCTCCCAGGATTTTCCGAATATCCTCCACGCTCCAGAGGTAGAACGCACCCTCCCGCCCTCCGCTGTCGGCATCCTCCGCGCAGTAAAACCCGCCCTCCGGGTGGGTCAGCTCGCGCAGTACGTAGCCGAAAGTGCGCTCTGCCTCCCGCGCGTACTCGGCCCGCCCGCTGGCCTGGAACCCCTCCAGCAGCGCCGCGCCGATCAGGGCCTGGTCGTACAGCATTTTCTCGAAATGCGGCACGAGCCAGCGGCTGTCCGTGCTGTAGCGGTGGAACCCGCCGCCCAGGTGGTCGCAGAGGCCCCCCAGGCGCCAGGCGTCGAGGGTGCGCTCCACCATGTCCAGGGCCTGCGGCTCGCCGCTGCGGCGCCACCAGCGCAGAAGGAAACCCAGGTTGTGCGGCGTGGGGAACTTGGGCGCCGCGCCGAACCCGCCGTGGGTCCGGTCGAAAATGCGCTGGAAAAAGTCATAGGCCCGGGCCAGGTTGGGCCGGCCCGGGGTGGGGCCGCCGCCCTCGTCGGTCATGGCGGCCAGGGCCTCGCGCACCCCGGCGGCCGAGCCCAGGACCTCGGCGCGGCGGTTGCGCCAGATATCGACTACCCGCGGCAGGAGTTCCAGCAGCCCGGGCCGTCCGTAGCGCTCCTCGCGCGGGAAATAAGTCCCGCTGAAAAACGGCTCCCCCTCCGGCGTGGCGATTATCGTGAGCGGCCAGCCCGCCGAGCCGGTCATGAGCTGGCAGGCGCTGATGTAGACCCGGTCGATGTCGGGCCGCTCCTCGCGGTCCACCTTGACCGGAATGAAATGATCGTTCAGCAGGCGCGCCACCATCTGGTCCTCGAACGATTCGCGCTCCATCACGTGGCACCAGTGGCAGCTCGAATAGCCGATGCTGATGAAGAGCGGCCTGTCCTGTGCGCGGGCGGCCTCGAAAGCCGCCTCACCCCAGGGGCGCCAGTCGACCGGGTTGAAAGCGTGCTGGCGCAGGTAGGGGCTTTTCTCATGGCGCAGACTGTTGCCATGGCGTTGCGGGCTGCTGTCCGGTTGAGGCATTCTTTCCTCCCAAGTTTCCCCAAGTCAGTCAGGCGAACATTCTCATTCTCAATCTTAACAGTCCTGCGCTCTCAGTTCAAGTGGCCGGCCTCTTTCACCCCAGGGGAGCGGGGAAGCCGCGCCACTTGTCCGCGGGACTGAAATTCCTTATTTTATCTGTTTGAATTTCAAGAGCTCGGGACCAGTAGGAAGATTGGCAGGCGGCGGCATGGAGAGTCTTTTCTCCGGTTCAAGACAGCGTGACCCCGGTGCGGCGGCGGCAGAGGAGCCTCTCTACAAGCCGGACTTCGTCCGGATCCTGGTCATTCATTTCCTGGTCATGGGCTCGGTGGCGATCTACTATTTCCTGCCGCGCTATATCCGGCTGGATGGTGGCAACGAGTTCCTGATCGGCCTGATCATGGGCGCCCCGTTCACCGCAGCCGTGCTGCTGCGGCTTCCCGCCGGGAGCTGGATCGACCGTTTCGGCAAGCGCAACCTGATCTCGCGTGGCCTGCTCGCTTTCGCCGTGACCTCGGCCCTGCCCGTGCTGGCCCAGGGGGCCGGAGTGTACCTTTTTGCGGTGCGCGCCCTGGCCGGCGGCTCGGTGACCCTGTATTTCACCGCCTCGGTCACTTTCGTGGCGGACACGGCCCCGGCCAAGCGTCGCGCCGAGGCGATCGCAGTCTACGGCGCGGCCGGGTTCATGGCCCAGGCCCTGGTTCCCTTCGTGGCCGAATGGCTGCTGGGCGTGCTGCCGTTCGCGCCGGTCTGGAATTACCGGGCGCTGTTCGGCCTGGCCGCGCTCTGCGGGGCGCTCTCCGCTGCGATCAGCCTCTCGCTCGGCCCGGACGCCCCGCGCCCGGAGGGCATCCCCGCCCCCGACCCCTGGCACCGGGTGATCCGCAACCGCACCATGCTCTACCTGTTCATCCCCTCGCTGGTGTTCGGCGCGGGCTACGCCTCGATCTTCAATTTCGTCACTGATTTCACCCAGGTAAAGCACATCGGGGCGCCGAGCTGGTTCTTCATCTCCTACTCCATGGTGATTTTCCTGCTGCGCCTGACCACCGGCCGGGTGATCGACCGGGTGGACCGCCGCCTGGGGGTGGTGTTCTCGCTGAGCTGCCTGGCCCTCGGTCTGATGTACGCCTCTTTCAGCACCCGGCACTGGGACCTGCTGGTGATCGGGATGTTGACAGGAGTTGGCCATTGCTATATCTTTCCGACACTTAGTTCGCTTACCTACGACAGTTCCCCGGTGCACAACCGGGGGACTTCGATGGCGCTCTACATGCTGGGCTCCGACCTGAGCGCCATGCTGGTCAGCCCGGTGCTGGGACGGGTGGCCGAGGTGTGGGACTATTATGTAATGTACCGCATCTCGGCCTTTCTGATACTGGCCGGCCTGGCGTTCTACGCCACCGGCTGGCGGCACCACCATCCGCGGGCGGTGCGGCGCTCGGCCCGCGGGCGGAATACTATGCGCAGCCCGGCCCGCGCGGTCGGCGGGCGCGTGAAATGAATGAAAGCCTCAACCGTTGGCTACCGCTGCATTCCTCAACCCAAAGGGAGCAGAGAGCAATGAAAGCCCTCCGTCTTGGAATGATCCTGGCTCTGTTGACAGCAAGCCTCGCCTGGGCGGCCCAGCCGGGACGTCCCCTGGAATGCCGCGACCTGCTGAGCATGAAACGTCTCGCCGACCTGAGCCTGGCCCCCAACGGACGCTGGGCGGCCTGTGTCGAGTCGAGTATCAACCCCGAGACCTATGCCCGCACCTGGAGCCTGTTGCTCGTGCCCCTGGCAGGCGGCGAGCCGCAGGCCGTGGTCACCGATTCGGCCGAGATCGCGGGCCCGGTGTTCAGCCCGGACAGCCGCGCGCTGGTCTACACCTCGGCGCGCAGCGGCTCCAGCCAGCTCTACCGTCTGCCCCTGGATTCCGGCGCCGAGCCGGTCTGCCTGACCGCGCAGCCGGGCGGGATCACCGGCGCGGCCCTGGCGGCGGACGGCAAGCGGGTGCTGTACACGGCCCAGGTGCTGGCCGACAGCCAGGAGATCGTGACCGACAAGCCGGGGGCCGCACCCCGGGCGCGCATCTTCGATACACTCTTCTACCGTCACTGGGCCCACTGGCGTAACGGCGCCTACAGCCACCTGTTTGTCGCCCCGGCCGAGCCGGGCGCCGCTGCGCTCGATCTGACCCCGGGCAAATACGACTGCCCGCCCCAGGCCCTGGGCAGCCCGCACGATTTCGCGATCAGCCCCGACAACCGCTATGTCTACTTTGTCTCCAACCGCGACCCGGTGGTGGCGGTGAACACCAACAACGACCTGTGGCGGGTGGGCCTGGATGGGCAGGGCCTGGAGAGAATCACCTCCAGCCCGGGAAACGACAACCTGGTGCTGTTCAGCCCCAAGGGCGCCGTGCTGGCCTACCGGGCGATGAAACGCGCCGGGTTCGAATCGGACAAGCAGGACATCTGGCTGCTCGAACCCTCCAGCGGCAAGCGGGTCTGCCTGACCGGGGACTTCGACCGCAGCGCGGATGAGCTGGTCTGGGACCCCAAGGGTGAGACGATCTATTTCACGGCCGAGAGCGAGGGCATGGTCTCGCTGTTCAAGGTGGCGGCCAGGCTGGACGGCCCCGTGCCCAAGGTCACCCGTCTGACCGAGAGCGGCTCCTGGAGCAACCCCTCTGTCACCCCGGACGGCAAGAATGTCGTCGCCCTGCGCCAGGGGTTCACCCAGCCGGCCGAAGTGTATGTGCTGCCCCTGGACGGCAAGCCGGCCAGAGCCCTGACCAGCCTGAACCAGGCCCATGTGGCCGAGCTGGAGCTGAACCCGGTCGAGCCGTTCTGGTTCGAGGCCGAGGACGGAGTGAAAGTGGAGGGTTTCCTGGTCCGTCCGCCGCAATTCGACCAGACGAAGAAATATCCGCTCGTCTACCTGATCCACGGCGGGCCGCAGGGCGCCTGGACCGATGAGTTCCACTACCGCTGGAACGCCCAGCTTTTCGCCTCCTGGGGCTATGTGGCCGTGATGGTCAACCCGCGGGGCAGCACGGGCTACGGGCAAAAGTTCACCGACCAGATATCGGGCGACTGGGGCGGAAAGGCCTACCGCGACCTGATGCGCGGCCTGGACTACGTGCTGGCCAATTACGCCTTTGTCGACTCGACCCGCATGGGCGCGGCCGGGGCCTCCTACGGCGGCTACATGATAAACTGGATCGAGGGCCACAACCGCCGTTTCAAGTGCCTGGTCAACCATGACGGGGTCTACAACCTGGAGAGCATGTACGCCTCCACCGAGGAGCTGTGGTTCCCGGAGTGGGAGTTCGGCGGCACGCCCTGGGACAACCCCACCCTCTACCACCAGTGGTCGCCCCATCTGTTCGCCCGCGATTTCGCCACTCCGATGCTCGTGATCCACGGCGACCGCGACTACCGTGTGCCTCCCGAGCAGGGCCTGATGGTGTACACCACGCTGCAGCGCAAGGGCATCGAGTCGAAGATGCTGTATTTCCCGGATGAGGGCCACTGGGTGCAGAACCCGAGGGATTTCATGATCTGGAACCGGACCATCCGCGAGTGGCTGGACAAGCATCTGAAAAGCGAATGACGTTAATCTGAGCCTTTCGCGTCCTCAATGAAGCGCGGTTGTTGCATGTAGGGGCGCACCCGGGTGTGCGCCCAGGCGGACACATGGGTCCGCCCCTACACGAGATCAGAGACTGGTGGCTGCGGACTGTAACCGGCCCCCGCTGGCTTTGCTTCTTTCACAGAAATGAAAGAAGAAAAAAGCTTTGAAATATTTCTTAAAATGTGACCGACTGTGGAATAAAAATCGTCATTTCCTTACTTGCATCCAAGAAGCGGGAGAGAATCGAGTTGGAACAGGTCAACGCGTTCGAAGAGGAAATCACCGGCCTTCTGCCCGAGGTGGAGGGAGCCGCGCAGATAGTCCGCTCAGCCCTGGAGCGCGGCCAGGGGCATCTGTTCGAGAACTGGAAGCAGCGCGGGCCGGATTACCGCGAGGCCCTGGTGCGCCAGCTCGCCCGGATCGACTGGGAGGTGTTCGACCAGGCGCAGGAGATTCTGCGCGACGGCGAGAAGCTGCGCGAGTACGCCGAGGACGAGGTCTATCCCGTGCCGATGCGCACCCACGAGGCGCAGCAGGACGACAGCCTCACGGACTGGGAGGCCGGCCGCCAGAGCCTGATCGAGGGCAAGGTGGCTTGGCTCGTGCCGGCCGGGGGAAGCGGCTCGCGCCTGGTCAAGATGCTGCCCGAGATTTACGCCTCGTTGCCGTTCAAGCGCCGCTACAAGGTGGCTGATGAGCAGATGAAGGAGTTCGACGCCGACTGCGCCAAGGGTCAGCTCCCGATCACCCCGGTGCTGGGCAAGACTTTCTACGGCCTGTTCATGGAGCAGGCCCTGGCCATCGGGGCGCGGGTGCAGCGCATGCCCGTGCTCATTTTCATGCTCAGCGACGAAACCCGCGAGGCCTCGCTCACCACGATCACCACGCACAAGCTGTTCCCCAAGCTCGAAAAAGCGATGGTACTGTTCGACCACGGCATGAACCCGGTGCTGGACAACGACGGCAGGATCATCCCCTACAACGGCGAGGGCCGGTTGGTGTTCAGCGGCAACGGCAACGGCGGGATGTTCAAGGCCATGCGCGGCCCCGGCTACAAGGGCGGCCGCAACATCTTCGAGCGCCTGGACGCCGATGGGATCGAGGTGGTGGGATTTTCCAACGTCGATAACCCCGTGGCGGACATCATCACCCCGCGCATGCTGGGAAGCCACGTGCTGCGCGGCGCGCGGCTCACGTTCGGCGTGGTGAAGAAAGCTTTCGCCCTGGAGCGCGTGGGCATGATCGTGCACGTGGACCGGCAGGAGAACCTGGAGAAGATCGAATACAACGAGTTCCCCGAGGCCCTGGCCCGGCGCACCCAGCCCGGCGACCCCAGCCGCCTGCTGTTCGAGCACGGGGATGTCAACGTGTTCCTGATGGACCTGGCCGAGATGGAGGCGGTGGTCCGCCTGCCGCTCAAGATGTACGCGGGCAAGACAGTCAAGACCGCAAACGGCGGGCGCGCCGTGGGCAACAAGTTCGAGTCCTTCGCTTTCCACATCATCCGCCAGGTGCCCAAGGGCAAGGTGGATGTGAAAGAGATCCTGCGCGCCGAGCAGTTCATGCCCACCAAGAACTCGGTCGGCCGCGACAGCCCGGCCACTGTGATCCGCGCCCTCTGCACGCGTAACATGCGCTGGCTGGAACGACAGGGCGCGCGCCTGGCCACCCAGAGCGTGGAGGGCTGCCTGCTCGACCTGCAGCGCCTGATGCGTGAGATGGTGGAGCCGGCCGCCCGCGGCGCCGCGTTCCACGCTGAGGTGCGTGCCGTCGAGGACCAGATTGAAGAGGCCTGCGCCGCCCGCGCCACGTTGGAGATAGACTCCCTCTGCGACAGTATCGCCGCCCTGGGCGACCGGGCGCAGGCGGCCAAGCAGGAGACGCTCAAATCCGCCTGCGACCACGTGTTCAGCGTGCTGCGCCCCGGCGAGGCCAAGGCATTCGTGGAGTTCAGCCCGTGCTACGCCATGGAGGCCGAGGACCTGGCCGAGATGGGCGTGGGCGAGGGCTGGGTTCTGGAGGAGGGCTCGCAGGTCGCCCTGACCGGCCACCCGAGCCAGGTGATGCTGGGCGCGGGGTTCCATGCGAAGAAAAACAGCGCCTTCATCCTGGACATCCACAACGAGTACGGCGATATCCTGATGAACGACGACCGCTGGCTGACTTTCGAGCTGGAAGATGCCGGCAAGGCCGAGATCGGGCAGAACGTGACTGTCGAGGAAGGCGCCGAGCTGGAAATCCACGTGGAGGGCAGCGGCAAGGTGGTTATCCCGGACGGCGCGGTGATCCGCGGCAACCGCACGGTCACAGTGCCGGACGGCGAGACCGTGACCGTGGAGGGCTGAGGTCGGCTTATAGAGGTTTTCATGTAGGGGCACGGCATGCCGTGCCCCTTTTTTCTATTGAAAAGATATATTGACAAAAAACAAAGCCAATATATCATTGAAGACACTGAATCATATGCCTGCCCCAATCATCCAAGACGCAAACGCATATGATAATCCACGGCAAAACGGCATCGGCACTCGTGCTGTGGTCGATGCTCGCGGTCACTCCGCAAGCAATGCAAGCCGCGCCTTCTACGCAGGACGGCCCCTACCGGTATGACGTCTGGACCACAATCAACGACGACACTTCACGCTTCAATCATGGCGATCCGGGCTGGGTCAGGCACATGGCCCAAAGGCGTTCGCGCCGTGCCGCTGCGGCCCGGGGAGGCACGCAACTGCAGGCGATCACCCCGGACAAGTTTAACCTGCCTGTCCTGCTGGGCTGCTTCAGTGATAAGAAGGGCTTTTACAGCGCAAATAATTTCCAATCGATGCTTTTCAACGATCAAAATCCCGACGGCTCGCTCTCCAATTATTACTCTGAAACCTCGTACGGGCAGTTCCAATTGACCGGGAACTGCTATGGCTGGTTTAATGTCGATAATCCACAATCCTATTACGCCGCCCACGACAACGGTAAAAGTGACAATTTCCCGAACAACAGGCCAGGCTTTGTCCGGGACGTGGTGGCCAAAGCCGATCCCAGCCTCGATTTCAGCCAGTTCGACAACGACGGCCCGGACGGTGTCCCAAATTCAGGGGATGACGACGGTTACGTGGATTGCGTGTATGTCGTTTTTGTCGGCAAGGGAGCCGAGGGACAGAGCTCCGGAGATACAACAAACCTCTGGTCGTCCCAGGGCTCTCTGTGGAACAACGAGTACACCACCAACGACGTGTCAGCCAACGGCAGGTACGTTAAAATCAACACCTGGGTGCTCGTTGCTGAAATGGAGTACTACAAATATAAAAATGGATACTGGATGGAGGGCATCGGAACTTTCGCCCATGAGTTCGGCCACGTCCTGGGTTTGCCCGACCTGTACGACCGGACAGACGCTTCCGTCGAACCGGATTACACCTCTTCCCGAGGAATCGGATCTTGGTGCCTGATGGCCGGCGGGAGTTGGAGCGGAGAGCTCAATTATCCGGACAAGCCGAGTCAGATGTCCGCCTGGTGCAAAATAAAACTGGGCTGGGTTACGCCGACGATCATTGACAGAAACCAGAATCTTACGATTCAACAAGTGGAAACCTCCCCGCAGATATTCCAGCTCTGGGAAGATGAATACGCCTCGAGCCGGTACTTTCTGCTGGAGAACAGGCAGAAGACGGAATTGGACCAGCATCTTGCCGGGGACGGCTTGCTGATTTACCACGTGGATGATTACCACTGGAACGGGTTACACAACACCTACGGCCCGGACAACGATGATGTCCGGCATAAAATGGTGGACATCGAGGAAGCCGACGGCAAGGATGATCTGGACAAGGCCGCCAACTGGGGGGATGCGGGGGACCCTTTCCCCGGCTCCAGCGGAGCGGTCAGCTTCGATGACGGCACCTACCCCAATTCCCGGGATTACGACGGCAACGCCACCGGGGTGGCGGTCAGAAACATCAGCTCCTCCGGCCCGTTCATGACCGCGGACGTATCCGTGCGGCAGCTAACAGGCTGCACACTGGCTTATGATGAAGCTGGGATCAGCGGCTGGTCATGGGGATACCAGAACCCCCTCGATACCTGGGGGGGAGTCCTGTTCACCTGCAGTGAGACCGGTTTACTGCAAGCGCTGGATATCGCTTTCAAAGCCGACAACACCAGCTACCGGATCGAGGTCTACCGGACATTTTCGAACCTGACGCCCGGTGGTCTTCTCTGCTCCACCGAGGGTATCGCCGCCAGGAGCGGATGGAACAGGATTGTGCTGGACAGTCCGCCCGTGCTCCGCGAGAATCAGGATTTCTTCGTCAGCCTGAAAATCCATAACGCAGCCTATGCGATCCCGTACGACAAGTTCGGAGAGAAATCTCTCCGATCCTTCATCTCGGGCGACGGCGTCAATTTCGACGGTGTGATCGGACGGATGGGTGGGGATATCAATATGCGGGCGCTGATCCGCACCCGCGGCGTCCAGCCGGTGATTGCGCTTTCCGATACCGTGCTGAGCCTGGGCTGCGCGGTCCGCGGGAAAAACGCGCTCAAGACCCTCACTGTCTCGAATACCGGCAAGCTGGATTTGGATGTCTCGCGGATAACCTGCGACTCGGCTGTTTTCTCGGTCGACAGGAGCGCGGCGCTCATCCCGGCGGGCGACTCGGTCTTACTGACCGTGCGGTTCTCACCCACGGCTGTCGGCAAGTGCGGGGCCATTCTCAGCCTCCTCAGCAACGCCCCGGACCGGGACAGCTTGAATGTCAAACTGACAGGAGAATGCACTGTATCGAATATCTCCCTCAGTAAAAACAGCCTGGCTTTTGGTGAAGTCTGTATCGATTCGCTGAAAACCTGTCTGCTGGAGGTCTTCAACCGGGGGGCCGCTGCATTCGATGTTCATTCCGTGACCTCCGGCGACAGCGCATTCCAGGCCAGCTTGAGTGATTCCGTCCTGTCGCCGGGCGGCAAAATGGTCCTCAGCGTTTCTTTCTCTCCCAGGAAACTGGTGCAGTATTCCGGGGCCGTGTCGCTGGTGAGCAACGACACTACCCTGACTGTCACTCTGAGCGGAGTCGGCAAAAAACCACCGGTGTTCCTGTCTGCCCTGGGGAATGAATACTTCCGCGAGACTGAGGGATACTATCAGGTGTGGGTGATATTGAGCAACGCTCTGTCGAACCCGGCGGTGTCACTGCTGCTGAGCGAAGACGGGGGAAAGACTTTCAGCACGAGAATCCCCTGTTCGAGAGTCGGCGACCGCTATTTTGGCGCGGTCCCGGCCCAGCCTCTGGGCACGGTCCTTTGTTATTATGCGGAAGCTTCCGACAGCACTGGGGCAGTCTACACTCTGCCTCCGGACGCGCCGGAATCCTGCTTCAGGCTCGAAGTCACCCAGCATAAGCGCGGTGATACGGACGATAACTGGAAAGTGGATGTCTTCGACCTTCTGGCCCTGTTGAAACAGCTCTCCGATCCCTCGAAACAGACAAGCCAGGGCGATGTGAACTCAGACGGCCGTATTGACGTGTTCGATCTGCTCGCCCTGCTGAAAATTTTGAACGGAAATTAAGTTAGTCTTTGCATCCTCAATCAGTGGTATAATCACTCAAAGCCTGCTCTCCTCTTTACGACCGCGCTGTCTCCCCTCCTCCTTTTTTCCTTGTCCCGCCGCGCCGGCGGCGGTAAATATTGGTTCAAAGATTTGCCTATATCCAACCGTCCTTACAAGTCCCGCATCCACACACACCCGCTGGAGGCAATCCATGATCACTTTGGTGGCGATTCTCGCGGTATCGGTCCTGGGCATTGTGTTCTCGCTGATCGGTGCGGCCAAGCTGCAGCTCTCCGAGCGCGCGGGCCTGAGCGATGCCCAGTTCGGCGGCCTGATCTCGGCCCTGATGTTCACCAGCATGATCGTGGTGCTGGCAATCGGCCCGCTGGTGGATGCCTGGGGCCACAAGCCTTTCGCCATCCTGGGGTTCCTGCTGAGCGGCGCGGCCATCTCGCTGTTCGCGTTCCTGCGCAGCTACAAGGCCCTGATCGTGGGCGCGATGCTGCTGGGCGTGGGCGGGATGTGCGTGAACACCGTGGGCAACACCCTCCTGCCGCAGGTGCTTTTCGGCGGGCAGAATGTCAACGCCGCGCTCAACCTTGGCAACATGTTCTTCGGCCTGGGCGCGTTCCTCACCCCGTTTCTGGCCGGGTTTCTGATCCATAAAATCGGCTACTCCAAGACCATCACCATCGTGGCCCTGGTCGCCCTGGTGCCGGTGATCTTCGCTTTCAGCGCCAACACCTATCCGCCGCAGCCGCCCAGCGGTTTCGACCTGGGCGCGGCGTTCGGCCTGCTGTCCAACCCGATGGTCCTGATTGCGGCCCTGGCCCTGTTCTGCTACGTGGGCCTCGAGGCCTCGATGGGCGGCTGGATTTCCTCCTACCTGACCAGCATCGGGCTGAGCCAGGGCAAGGCCAACACCGTGCTGAGCGGGTTCTGGATCGGGATCATGCTGGCCCGGCTGATCACCGCCGGCGTGGTCACCGCGGCCAACGGCCCCACGGTTATCACCGCGCTGGCCCTGGTGGCCGCGGCGACCATTTTCCTGATGGTCGGCTCCAGGAGCAAGGGCCTGGGCGCCGTGGCCGTGCTTCTGACCGGACTGGCTTTCGGCCCCATTTTCCCGACCATCGTGGGCGTGACATTCTCCAAGATCGTGCCTGAGCTGCACGGCAGCGCCTTCGCGATCATCTTCGCCATCGGCCTGCTGGGTGCGAGCACCATCCCGGCGGCAATCGGCCTCTACGCGCGTGGCAAGAGCATCCAGAAATCGCTGGTGATCGCGGGTGTGGCCGCCCTGGTGCTGTTCGCGGTGGCCATTTTCATGGGCCGTCTGGCGGCCTGACACTGAACGGACCAACACAGCCTGGAGAGACGAGATGACCAGACGCAGAGAGTTCCTGCGCGCGGGCGCGGTGGGCGCGGCCCTGACCGGAGCTGCGGCCAAGCCGGCCACTGCCGCCGCGGCGGCGCAGGCACCGGTGAAACACCAGTTCAAGCTGAAATACGCCCCGCACACCAGCCTGTTCAGCAACATCCCGGATGAGATCGACCGTCTGAACGAGTACGCGGCCCACGGGTTCACCGCGTTTGAGTGCAACGGCCTGCTGGGCTGGCCGATGGAGCGGGTCGAGAAGCTCCGCATGCGCATGGACGAGCTGAAGATGGAACTGGGCGTGTTCGTGGCCAACCCCTCCGGCTGGAACAAGGCCGGTATGGTCGACCCGGCGCAGCGCGAGGCGTTCCTGGCCGAGGTCAAGTCGGCCCTGCCGGTGCACAAGGTGGTGGGCAACTCGATCTGCACCGTGATCACGGGGCCCGAGATACAGGGCAAGTACAGGCCCTACCAGCGTCTCAACGTGATCGAGAGCCTGAAGCGCGCGGCGGATGTGGTCTCGGCCGCGCCGGAGCTCACCCTGGTGGTCGAGCCGCTCAACCCCTGGGTCGACCACGCCGGGTATTTCCTGAACACCTCCTCCGAGGCCTACGAGATCATGAAAGCCGTGGGCAGCCCGCAGGTGAAGATTCTGTTCGACATCTACCACATGCAGATCACCGAGGGCAACCTGATCAACAACATCCGGGCCACCTATGACGAGATCGGCTCGTTCCAGTTGGCCGATGTCCCGGGCCGTCACGAGCCCTACACCGGCGAGATCAACTACCGCGAGGTGTTCAAGGCGATCTACAAGCTCGGGTTCAAGGGGATCGTGGGCATGGAGCTGGGGGCCTCGGTGAAAAGCGACCCGGAGGGCAGCCTCAAGGTGGTGGCCGCGATGGTCGAGGCGGACAAGTTCGAGGTGTGAAAGGGAAAATAGGAAACACTTATTAAGAGCGTAGTCTGCTGTGAATTTCCTACAGACTACGCTCTTATGATATAACTTTAATCATATTATCATAATGCTTTAAGTCCTCTTTTTTAATTAACTCCAAAATATCTCGCATAATTGCGGGCGTTTCTGCAAGAATAGTCAAATCATCTTCCTGATCACCAATAAGATTTCTGTGTGAATGGGTCTGTGTGTATCTGTAAATACGCGACTTCTTTTCCTCTTCAAAATCAATTGCTTCCAATTTGCCGTACAAAGTATTTTCATTAGGCATTCTAAAAGCCAGAAAAGTCTCCAAAACACGACGAGCAATGTTGGGTG
This sequence comes from bacterium, assembly GCA_021372515.1. Classification (NCBI taxonomy): domain Bacteria; species bacterium. The sequence goes on along the minus strand of JAJFUG010000213.1, from coordinate 5,015 downwards.
CAGGATAATAACCATCCAAACCCAAGGAAACAGAACTAGTTGCAATGTCGTTTATATATTTAAATAGATATTGGTACTCAGTTTCGTAATCCTTAAGCAGTTTATCTATTTCGCGAATTGCCGTCTTTCTCTCTTTTCCTGAATAATTACATTCCAACATAAATATACTCTTAGATTTTTTATCCGGACCCCGCAGATTTCCAAACCATTCTCTTATTTGCTTGTAAAATGCATAATTGTGTGTTAGCACAATTAACTGTTTTGCTTCCTTTGTTCGGGATTTAATAAACCCAAATGCACCAAATAACGCATTTGCATCTAAACTTGAAACGGGATCATCCAACACAACAATCCCATTAGAAAGATCAAATCTAGAATCTTTCAACGTCTTTAAGAAATGAAGTAAAGCTATTGCGGTTTTTTCTCCATCACTTAATCCATCCGCTACAATATTACCTCGCTTGATCAAGTATCCTGTTTCGCAGGCAAAAAACACAAGTTCACCGTGTCCTAAATAGGCCTTCAATTCTCGAGTCAGTTCTTGAGCAGTCTTCCCGTGTGGCGCAATGTCCTTCTCTAAAGATTCTTTTTCCTTTTTTTTAGAATCTATACACAATTTGAGTTCTGCAAAAGCTATCCTCAATTCATCTAATTTTTTTATATAATTTTGATACTCGTTAATAGTACTTATAACATAGTGAGCCTCCAATTTATATCTTGCCGCCTTTTTCCGTTGGATATATTCTCGCGATCTATCATTGTGTTCATTGATTATTCGATTAACCCCATTGATCACTTCATCATTCAAAAGAGTACCATCAAATTCCATTTCAATGGCTCTGAATGGAGAAAGAGCTTTATTCTTCATGGCATTCTCAAATCGATCCAATTTTATAATTGCGGTAGTGGTTTCTTTTTTTATTTCTTCGCATGCAGATTTATAATCTTCTATAAGATCCTCGTAAATTCTGGCCTTGTCGGGCAAAGCTATGTTTTGTATTTTTAGTTTTAGGACCTGCAGCTCCTTTATTTTATCTAATACTTTTTCCGCTAATGCCATGTATTCTTTATTAAAGTGCGCCTCTAATTTGACAATTCTTTTCGGTGGAAGTGTTTGATCACAAAAAAGGCAACAATCCGCACATCTTTTTTTGTGTATCGACAGACCTTCCTTTATCCAGTCCGATAGTTCTTGGTCATCTTGCAGAGATTCGATAACAGAAGAAACAACAGTAGTGATTAGGATTTTTGAAGTGTCTTCCAAAACCTTCTGAATATTAGAAAACGATATATCAACAGAATCAATCTCTTCCTTTATACCGCCCAGATGTATCTGCATAAGCCGTTGTTCTTCTGCACTATCAAGCAATAAAGGCAAGACGCTCTTGCTTGTCAACGATTTCTCGGCGGTTTCTTTATAATCACTTTTATTATAATTATTGTAATCAGAATCTTGAGCCGTAAGAGTGGTTTTAATGGCTTTCGCCCTTGAAATACAATGGGTCTCAAAATCGCTTTCTATCTGTTTTAATTCATCACCAAGCATTCTTAAATCTTTTTCTTTGTTTTCCAATTCCTTCGTCAACGACTCAATTCGATTATGCTTTTCTTTGTTTTCTTCTCCAATAATAAATATCGGAGCAGCAATCCCATCCTCAGGGAATACATTGTTACTCACAAAAACTCGATTAAACACACGTATGGGAATATCAGAAGTTGAAAAAGCATTTCCTTCGATGGCAGTATTATCATCAAACTCAATTTCGACAATTGCTTTGACATTCCTTTTTCTTTCCAAGCTCTGCAGCATATTACCAATGGTTGATTTTCCAGTCCCATTCCAACCATAAATCAAATTATATCTTGCGAGACATGGCAATCCCGCCGGCCAAGAAAAATCTCTAAAAATGCCAAGATTTTTCATTTTAAGAATTCGATTAATTCTCATATACATGCCTCTTGGAAACTTACAACAAAACAACAAACTAGTTATAACATACAATTCACAACAGAACAAAACAATATAGTTTTTAATAAAGATAGGGGAGCACCAAAAGTCATGCCCCCCTTCGTTCTTGTCATGCTCACTTCCCCCCTATCACTTCCCGCTCGCGCAACCAGCCCTCCAGAAGCCCCGGCCAGGCAGTCACCGCCCCGCCGTTCACCCCCAGCCCGAAACCGTGGGAGCCACGGGTGAAAATGTGCATCTCCGTGGTCACTCCGGCCGCGACAAGGGCGTTATGCAACGCGATAGCCTTGGCCGCGGGCGTGGTGGTGTCGTCATCCGCGTTGACCAGGAACACCGGCGGCGTCTCGGCGCTGAGCACACTGTCGATCCCAGCCGGCACGGCCGGATAGATCAGCGCCGCGAAATCCGGGCGGCTGCTGACTTTCGCCAGTGGGTCCGCGGCGGACTGGTCGCCTGCGGTGTAATGCGTGGCGGTCCAGGCCGCCATGTAGCCCCCGGCCGAGAACCCGATCACCCCGATCCGCTGCGGGTCTATCCCCCATTTGGCGGCGTTGGCCCGCACCATGCGCACCGCCTGAGGTCCATCCGCCAGGATCGCGCCGCGCACCGCCTCCGGCGCCCGTCCCTCCGCGGTCTCGTACTGCTTGGGGCAGAGACGGTACTTGACCACGATACAGGTAAGCCCGGCCGCGTTGAACCGGCGGGCGATATCCAGGCCCTCCTTGTCCCAGGCCAGCACCCGGAACCCGCCGCCCGGGAAAACCACGAGCGCCGGGGCCGCTTTTTGTCCGCCGGGGGCCGGGTAGACTGTCAGGGTGGGGGTGGACACATTGGAGACGATACGGTTGAACCCCTGGGCGTTGCGGTTGTTCTCGCGGTTCTCCACGCTCTCCGGCTGCCCGTGGCGGATCAGCGTGTCGGGCGCTCCGGCCGGCCAGAGCGGCAGGGGAACCGGCTCATCCGCGGCCAGGGCGGCCAGCGGCAGGCTCAGCAGAGCGGCCAGAAACAGGAGCAGCAGTCTTGAGATGTCAGGCCGGCACTTGTACATTAATCCTCCGTAAAGCGATCCGGTTATGTGAGATAACGGTGCGATGGCACTGCTCGCCCCTGTCAGCGGCGGCTGTCGCCGAACATGTCACCCAGACCGCCCAGGATCGAACCCTCGCCTTTCTGGCTCGACCCGAAAGTCTGGGGCGCGCTGGCGATGATCCGGTTGGCCAGGCGCGAGAACGGCAGGCTCTGCAGCCAGATGTCGCCGTGGCCGCGCAACGTGGCCAGGAAAAGGCCCTCTCCGCCGAAAATCATGCTCTTGAGGCTGCCCGCGCGCTCAATGTCGTAGTCGATGCCCTTGGTGAAAGCCACGATGCAGCCGGTGTCCACGCGCATGACCTCGCCGTTCAGCCGGCGCTTGATCACTGTCCCGCCCGCGTGTATGAACGCCTTACCGTCACCCAGCAGGCGCTCCAGGATGAAACCCTCGCCGCCGAAGAACCCGGTGCCCAGACGGCGGGTGAAAGCGATGCTCAGCTTGGTGCCCATCGCGGCGCACAGGAAAGCATCCTTCTGGCAGATCAGCTCTCCGCCCACCTGGCCCAGCTCCACCGGGATGATCTTGCCCGGGTAGGGCGCCGCAAAAGCCACCCGTTTCTTGCCCTGGCCGCTGTTGCGGAAATGGGTCATGAAAATCGACTCGCCGGTCAGCACGCGCTTGCCCACGGAGAGCAGCTTGCCCATCAGGCCCTCGTTGGGGTCGGAGCCGTCGCCCATCTTGGCCTCGAACGTGATCCCGTCCTCCATGTAGTTCATGCTCCCGGCCTCGGCTATCACCACCTCGCCGGGATCGAGCTCCACCTCCACGATCTGCATGTCGTCGCCCAGGATCTCATAGTCCACCTCGTGGCTGTTCATTGCCGCCCTCCACTTAAAAGGTTATTATTCGTCCTGACTTGTCGGATAATATGACATCCCTGTTAGCTGGCAGGTTCATTTTATGATAGAATAGAACCGTACAGGAGATATGATGGCACAGGACGGCGAAAGAATCAAGTGGGGACTCGTGGGCACGGGGAAGATCGCCGCTAAATTCGCCCGCGCGCTGGGGCATTCGGTGAGCGGCAGACTATGGGCCGCGGCCAGCCGCAGCCAGGAAAAAGCGCTGGCTTTCACCAAAGAACACGGCGGCGTTCAAGCTTATGGCGACTACGCGAGCTTGTTAGACGACCCTCAGGTGCGGGCCGTGTACGTGGCCACCCCGCACCCGCTGCACGGCGAGTGGACGAGCCGGGCCCTGCGCGCGGGCAAGGCCGTGCTGTGCGAAAAACCGCTGGAAGTGACCGAAGCGCGGGTGAAAGAAATCGCCCTGGTGGCGCGCGATAGCGGCGGTTTCCTGATGGAAGCGTTCATGTACCGTTGCCACCCGCAGATAAACCGGATGATCGAAATCCTGCGCTCGGGCGAGATCGGGACGGTGCGGCTCATCCGGGCCACTTTCGGCTACCACGGCCGCTACGACCCGGCCAATATCAAGATGAACCCTGCCACGGCCGGCGGAGCGATCCTGGATGTGGGCTGCTATACTGTGAGTATGGCCCGTCTGGTGGCCGGTGTGGCCCTGGGCCGCCGCGTGGCCGAGCCGCTGGAGGTGACCGGCCAGGCGCTGATAGGAGCCGAGAGCGGGATCGACGAGTACGCTGTCGGCTGCCTGCGCTTCGAGGGCGATATCCTGGCCCAGGTCGCCACTGCGGTGCGGGTGGCACTGGACAACCGTCTGATCGTCTTCGGCAGCCGCGGGCGGCTGACAGTCGAAAGCCCCTGGAACGGCGGCGGCCTGGAGGGCGGCCCCACGCGGATCGTAGTGGAGCCGGAGGGCGGCGATCCAAGGGTCGAAACAATCGAATGCCCGCAGTGGCTCTACGCCCTGGAGGCGGATGCCGTGGCCGCGGGCCTGGCCGCCGGGGGCCCGCTCTGGCCCGCCCCGGACCTGGAGGACTCTCTGGGCAACGCCCGCGCCCTGGACCTCTGGCGCGCCGCAGCCGGAGTACGCTAC
>JAJFUG010000212.1 GCA_021372515.1 bacterium | reverse complement strand
GGAAGAGCCGGACGAAAACAGCGCCAAATGACCCGTTTCCGCTCCAAACAGATATTGAGGCCGCATGCGAAGCAACGCGCCTGAGCCGGAGGAGCCGCGCGACAGCGAGGCGGAATACAAGAAAGCTCTGCGCAAGGGTTGCGATTTCCTGGCCCGTCGGCCCCATTCGGCGAGACAGTTGCGGCAGAAACTGGCGCGGACATTCGAGCCGGAGGTTGTTGAGCGGGTGCTGGAGCGCCTCGCCGAGCTGCGCTATCTGGATGACAGCCGCTTCGCCATGGAGTTCGCCGCCCAGCGCCTGGAGCACGCCCCACGCGGGGTGGCCCTGCTGGTGGCCGAACTCAGGGGACGCGGTGTGTCGGCTGAGGAGGCGGAGCGGGCGGTGGCCGCGGCCCTGGCCGAGCGTGGTGAGGATGAGCCCGCTGTGGCCCTGCGCGTGGCTGGCCGCAAGCTTGCCTCCCTGCGGGGTGAATCCGTTGAGGAGCGGCGCAACCATCTGCTGCGCTTTCTCACTGGCCGCGGGTTCGGCCAGGCGGCGTCCCTGGATGCGGCGGACCGTCTGCTGGGAGATTGAGCCGGACAGGACACCTTTCCGGGACGTCCCTGTCGATACGGTAAGCGGCCCGGTCAAACGGTTTTCGAACCACGGAGGGAGCATGGGTGTCCTGACTGGTCGAGATGAGCAACATGTCTGCCCGGTCACGCTGGCCGGCGGCCTGGACAACCGTATCCGGCGCTGGCTGCAGGACCCGGTCAAAATACTCGCGCCTTTTGTCCGGCCCGGGATGACCGCCCTGGACCTCGGCTGCGGCCCGGGGTATTTCAGCCTGGGGCTGGCCCGGTTGGTGGGGGACGAGGGCAAAGTAATCGCCGTGGACCTCCAGGCGGGCATGCTGGACCTGTTGCGGGGCAAGGTGCGCGGCACGGCGCTGGAGCAGGTCATTCAGCCGCACCAGTGTGCGGCGGACAGCCTGTGCCTGGACAGCGGCGCGGCGGCCGATTTCGCCCTGGCTTTCTACATGGTGCACGAGGTGCCGGACAAGGCGCGCTTCTTCCGTGAGATATTCGCGGCCCTGGCCCCGGGGGGAAAGTTTCTGCTGGTGGAGCCGCCGTTCCACGTGTCCAAGAAAGCGTTCGCGGCCACCCTTGCCCTGGCGGCGGAGGCCGGGTTCAAGGCTCTGGAGGGGGCGCCGCGGGTGTTTTTCAGCTACACGGCGCTGTTAGGCAAGGCGTGAGTGCGCTAAAATAGACGGTATGTTCTTGTAGGGCGCGGCAGGCCGTGCCCGATTTGCACTCGATAGACCAGCTACCACGGGAAAGAAAATGCGCAGTGCAGACCAGGTAAGAGGGGAATTCATCGAATTTTTCAGGCAGCGCGGCCATACGGTGGTGCCCAGTGCGCCGGTGGTGCCGGCGGGCGACCCCACGCTGCTTTTCACCAACGCCGGGATGAACCAGTTCAAGGATGTGTTCCTGGGCACTGGACGGCGAGACTACAGCCGCGCAGTGGACAGCCAGAAAATCATCCGGGTCTCGGGCAAGCACAACGACCTGGAGGAGGTGGGACGCGACACCTACCACCACACCTTCTTCGAGATGTTAGGCAACTGGAGTTTCGGCGACTACGGCAAGCGCGAGGCGATCACCTGGGCCTGGGAACTGCTGACCAGGGTCTGGGGCCTGCCCAAGGAGCGCCTCTACGCCACGGTCTACCTGGATGACGAGGAGGCCGAGGGGCTCTGGAAATCCGAGACAGACATCGATCCGGCGCACATTTTCCGCTTCGACCGCGAGAATTTCTGGGAGATGGGCGAAACCGGCCCCTGCGGCCCCTCGAGCGAGATACATATCGATCTGGGCGAGACTGTGGGCCCGCTTTCCCTGGCCAAGGACCCCAAGCGCGGGGTGAACAGCGGCGACCCCCGCTTCATCGAGCTGTGGAACCTTGTGTTCATCCGTTTCGAACGCCAGCCGGACGGTTCGCTGGCGCCGCTGGCCAAGTCGCACGTGGACACCGGGATGGGTTTCGAGCGCATTCTCTCCGTGCTCCAGGGCAGTAATTCCAACTACGAGACGGATGTCTTCCGGCCCATCCTCGACCATGTGGCCGAAATCAGCGGACGGGCCTACAGCCCGGATGGGGACGGCACGCCGCACCGGGTGATCGCCGACCACGTGCGCATGCTCACCTTTTCCATCACGGATGGCGTTACGCCCTCGAACGAGGGACGCGGCTATGTGGCGCGGCGTATCCTGCGCCGGGCCGCGCGTTTCGGCCGCGAGCTGGGGGTGAAAGAGCCGTTCATCCACCGTCTGGTGCCCACGGTAGTGCGGGTGCTGGGCGGGGCCTACCCCGAGATCGCCGAGCGCCAGGGCCACGTGATGCAGGTGGTGCGCGCCGAGGAGGAGAGTTTCGGCCTGACCCTGGACCGCGGCCTGGAGTACATCTATGGTATAATCGAGCGGGTCAAGGCCGCGGGCGGCAATGTGATCCCGGCTGAGGACAAGTTCAAGCTGGCCGACACCTATGGTTTCCCGCCGGACATGACCGACCAGATCGCCCGCGAGCGCGGCCTCGGGGTGGATGAGGCCGGCTACCGCGAGCTGATGGAGCGCCAGCGCGAGAAATCCCGCGCCGAGAGCCGTTTCGGCTGGCAGTCCGACCCGGCGCGCTGGGCCAAGCAACTGGGCAGCGAGGCGTCGAGCCGTTTCCTGGGCTACGACCTGAAAAAGACCGAGGCCGTTCTGCTGGGCGCGGATGAAACTTCCGTGGTCCTGGACCAGACACCTTTCTACGCCGAGAGCGGCGGGCAGGTCGCGGACCAGGGCGAGATTCGCGGGGGCGCCGGGTTTGTGTTCCGGGTCGAGGCCGCGCACAAGGCCGGCGCGCTGGTCGTGCACGAGGGACGTTTCACCGAGGGCGGCACGGAGGCGGCCACGCCCGGCGCCACGGTCGAGGCGGCGGTGGACCTGGAGCGCAGGACTGCCACGGCGCGCAACCACACCGCCACCCACCTTCTGCACCGCGCCCTGCGCGACTGCCTGGGAGAGGGGGCCGTGCAGGCCGGTTCGCTGGTGAGCCCCGATTACCTGCGTTTCGATTTCAACCACTACTCGCGGGTGTCCGAGGAAACGATCCTCGAAATCGAGCGCCGGGTCAACGCCGTGGTGCGCGAGGACCGTCCCGTGATAACCCGGATCAAGTCCTACGACCAGGCCGTGGCCGAGGGCGCCACCGCCCTTTTCGGCGAGAAGTACGAAAGCCGGGTGCGGGTGGTGGAGGTGGAGGGCTACAGCCAGGAGCTGTGCGGCGGCACACACGTGCGGGCCAGCGGCGAGATCGGTGCGTTCGTGATCACCGCCGAATCGAGCGTGGCCTCGGGCGTGCGGCGGATCGAGGCCCTGACCGGCGAGAAAGCCGCCGAGTATCTGCTGGAGCGCAGCCACCTGGTGGACAGCCTGCGCGCCCTGCTGCCGGCTGCGGGCCAGGACAGCTTGGACGCCCAGGTGGAGGAACTGCTGCGCGAGCGCAAGGGCCTGCAGAAAGAGATCGACGAGCTGAAGAAGGAAAAGGTCCGCCAGCAGGTGGAGCAGGATGTTCTTTCGCAGTTCGAGGATATCGGTGGCGTGCGCCTGTTCACCCCGCCCAGCCTGGACTGTGACGGCGAGGCGCTCAAGCAGGCCGCGGACAAGTTCCGCGAGTCGGCCGGAGCGCGCGCGGTGGGGCTGTTCAGCGCAGTGCAGGACAGAAAGCTGCTGTTTGTCTGCGCCGTGACTGATGACCTGGTCCAGGAGGGCAAGCTCAAGGCCGGCGAGCTGGTGGGTCAGGCGGCCCGGGCCGCAGGCGGAGGGGGCGGAGGAAAGCCGCACCTGGCCACGGCCGGCGGCAAGCAGCCCGAAAAATTGGACGAGGCGGTGGAGGCTTTCAAGAGAGCGGTCAGGGAAAAACTGTCATAATGAGCAAGGTGATCAAATACAGCCCGGCGAAAGTCGCCGCCGCATGCGATCAGGCCCTTTCCGGAATCCTGGACAGCCTGGACCGCAGCCACTATCCCGAATCTCTGTATACGCTGCTGCGTCAGGTGCTTCTGCCCAGGGGCAGCGCCGCCCTGCGCTCCACGGCGATCCTTACCGCCGCGGCCGAGGCCTGGCGGGGCCGGCCTCATTCCACAGGGGTGGTGCTGGCCGCGCAGGAGATGCTGCTGCGGGGCTGGTTCCTGCAGGCGGCTTTCCTGATGGAAAAGCCGGAGGATTACAGCGAAGGGTTGGGAGGCAAGGTCTGGGCCGACCAGCCGCAGGCCCTGCTCCTGCTGGCGGCGGACACCCTGTTCACCCTGCCATTCGAAATATTGGCCCGTCAGGGCACGGAGCAGGCTGTGGCCGTGCTCGACCGGCTTTCCGGGCGGTTCGGCCCCGCGGGGGTGCTGCGCAGCCTGAACGAGGCGGGCGCTTCGCTGGAGGCTTTCCTGGAGGAGAACCCCCTTCTTGCCCTGGCTGCCGCGGCCGCGCCCGACCTGCCGGATGGTTACGCTTTCTCGGTGCTGGCGCGCTACTGCTATCTGCGAGAGGCGCGGGACTGGTTCGGCCGCGAACAGGTGATCGGCTGCCGGCTGTCGGGTGTGCTGGACCGCCGGGACTGCCTGGGCCTGGCCGAGGACAGGCCGCCGGGGAGCCTTTACTCCGCGGTGTACAAATATCTTGGTAAATGAACCAGAGCGGCGGCCCGGAGAAAGATGCGGGCCGTTGCTGTCTCGGGTTGGAGAGATGTGCCGATGGACCTGACCGGATACGAGGACTACCTTCCCGCCCCGGGCGAGAGCGTGGCCGTGGCCATGAGCGGAGGAGTGGACAGCTCGGTGGCGGCCTGCCTGCTGGCGGAGCGCCGCTGCCGGGTGATCGGCCTGACCCTCAAGATGTTCTGCTACTCGGAGACTGACCCCGGCGAGCGTAGCTGCTGCAACCTCGAATCCATCGCGGATGCCCGCGCGGTCTGCGCTTCCATCGGCGCGGCGCACTACGTGCTGGAGAGCACCGGACCGTTCCGCGAGCTGGTGATCGAGCCGTTTGTCCGGGATTACCTGGCAGGCCGTACTCCCAATCCCTGCGTGAACTGCAACACGTTCATCAAGTTCCCGCACGCCCTGGCCCGGGCGCGGGCCCTGGGGGCGGAGCGCCTGGCCACCGGGCATTACGCCCGCCTTCTGGTACAGTCCGGGCCGGTGGCGAAGGGGGAGCGCGAGGTGCTCCTGGCCCGCGGCCTCGACCCGGCCAAGGACCAGAGCTATTTCCTCTGGGGACTGGAGCGGAGGGACCTGAAGCATTATGCCTTCCCGCTGGGCGGGATGGATAAGGCCACTGTACGTCGGATCGCCGGTGGGCTTGGGCTGACCGTCTCGCAGAAAAAGGAGAGCCAGGAGGTCTGTTTCCTGGGCCAGGGTTCGCTGGAGCAATTCATACAGCAGCATGTGGGGAGTGGGGATACAGCCGGGACAGTCCCGGGGCCGCTGCTGGATGAGAGCGGCCGGCGGATCGGCACGCACCGCGGGGCGGCGTTCTACACGCTGGGCCAGCGGCGGGGCGTGGGAGCGGCGACCGGGCAGCCGGCCTATGTGATCGCGGTGGATACAGCTTCGAACACCGTGGTGGTGGGGAGCCAGGAGAGACTTTTTTCCGCCGTGTTCCTGGTTTCGCGGATCAACTACCTGCTGCGGGCCCCGGAGAGTGAATTCGAGGCCTGGATCAAGGTCCGTTACCGCCACAAGCCGGTGCACGGGCGGGTGACCCCGCTGGAGGGCAACCGGGCGCGGGTTGTGTTCGATACCCCCCAGCGCGCGGTCACACCGGGCCAGTCGGCGGTCTTCTATTCCGATTCCGTGGTCCTGGGCGGGGGAGTGATCGATTCCCTGGAAACGCCTGAACCGGATTGAGCCCCGGGACGGTCGTAGCCGCTATTTCTGACGGTTCGGGATCAGCAGCCGCGCCGTTTCCTGGCTCAGCTTGTCCGGATCGACCGGGATGGGGAAATAGTGGTCCACCCCCTGCTCGACAGGCTTTTTACGCTCCGGATAGGAGGTGAGCATTATTACCCGCACCTCGCTCAGGTATGGGCAGCTCTTGATCCGGTGGGCGATCTCCTCGGTGTTCAACCCGTGCAGTTCCTGGTTCAGGATCACCAGATTCGGCTTGAACATGGCCAGCATCTCGCCACCTTCGAACGCATCCTCCGCAGTGGCAACCTCGTACAGCTCGGTCCGGCGCAGAAGACCCCGCGAAATCGCCTCACGTGCCTGAAAGTCGGTGTCGATTATCAGTACGCGCTGCCGCAATGCACGATTTTCACTGATTATCGGGATGTTATTATCTTTCAGGAACTGGTCCAGGTCACGGCGGTAGATCCGGCGGTGCCCCCCGGGAGTCTTGAAAGCCTTGAGGTGCTCGCTGCGGATCCAGTTTTTAATCGTGCCCGGATGCACGTGACAATATTTCGCGGCTTCGAAAGTTGTCAGAATCTCTTTGTCCATTTTCTCAGTCTTGATATTATTGTGTTTATTGACATGTTTTCCGGAATAAATATGCAACATGTTAGAAATAAATAAAATCCGATCCGACAAAAGTCAAGTCATATTTTTAGAATAGACAGTTATTATGTTTACAAGCCGTAGTGAGGGCTTGGTAAGGGGCTTTGCGCCTGTCGTGGTTCTATTGTATATTTCGGCAGCCGACGGCAAAACCTGAGCGACATTTGAGCACAATAACTATCATGATAAAGCGGTCTTCTGGTCGTCAGAGCGGCCGGGAGAATTTTCTTTTCAAACCTTATGCGGGATATTAATATAGCAGTCAGGTTATCAGCCTCTAAGTGCCCGTGGTCCGGGAAACAAGCTTACGATCCACCCTGCCGACAGGGCTTGTATGACACGCATCGTTGCGGTTGCCAATCAGAAAGGCGGAGTGGGCAAGACCACGACCGCGATCAACCTGGCCGCCTCTCTGGCTGTGGCCGAGGTCCGCACCCTGCTGGTGGATATCGACCCGCAGGCCAACTGCACCAGCGGGATGGGTATCAACCGGAAAGAGCTGCAAAGCGACATATACGATGTCCTGATCGGCGGGCAGCCCCTCGATGCGGCGCTTATTTCGACCGAGCTGCAATACCTCGACATGGTGCCCTCCAGCCTCGACCTTTTCGGGGCCGAGGTGGAACTTGTCCCTGTGCCGCACCGAGAGGAACGCCTGCGCCGGGCGCTTGAGCAGTTGAACGGACGTTACCGTTACATCATCATCGACTGCCCGCCCTCGCTGGGCCTTCTTACGCTGAACGCCCTGACCGCCGCGGATTCGGTGCTTATCCCCATCCAGTGCGAGTATTACGCCCTGGAGGGATTGAGCCAGCTGATCAACACGATCCGCCTGGTGGCGGCTCGCCTCAACCCGCGGCTGACCATCGAGGGCATCCTGATGACCATGTTCGACACGCGGGTCAATCTCAGCCACCAGGTGCTTGAAGAGGCGCAGAGCTATTTTTCGGACAAGGTCTACGGGACTGTGATCCCGCGGAACGTCCGCCTGAGCGAGGCCCCCAGTTTCGGTAAACCCATTGTCCTGTACGACGTTCTGTCGACCGGGGCGCGAAAGTACATGGAACTTGCGAGAGAACTCCTTGAGCACGAGCAAGAAGAGAAGACTGGGCAGGGGGCTGGGAGCCCTGATCGACGAGGCTGACTCCAGCCCGTCTGTCCCGGTGGGTGAGGAGGCTGTCGCCGCCGAGGCGGGTGGCCACGCGCTGGAAACCGCCCTGCCGGTGGCCTCGATCAAGCCCAACCGTTACCAGCCGCGACACACGTTCCGGCCGGAGGCCATCTCCGAGTTGGCGGCCTCGATCCTGGCCCAGGGACTGATCCAGCCGATCGTGGTCAACCGTAACCCGGACGGCTCCTACGAGTTGATAAGTGGGGAAAGGCGTCTTCGCGCTGTCCGACAGCTCGGCTGGACCGAGGTGCCGGCCCTGATCCGCTCGGTAAGTCCGGCCGAACTGCTCGAGATGACCCTGGTCGAGAACCTCCAGCGCGAGGACCTCGATCCTATCGAGGAGGCCCAGGGCTACCGCTGCCTGATCGAGGATTTCGGCCAGACCCAGGCCCAGGTGGCCGAGAAGGTGGGCAAGGACCGGGTCACGGTGGCCAACGCCCTTCGCCTGCTCAAGCTGCCCGAGGCGTTGCGCAAGTCGGTCTCGGAGGGCGAGCTCTCCGCGGGCCACGCCCGGGCGCTGCTGGCCCTGGATGATCCGGCCCTTCAGCTCGAGTTGGCCCGTCGCGTCGTGGTCCAGGAGCTTTCCGTGCGCAAGCTGGAGGCCCTGGTGCGCGAGCTGGTCTCCGGGGTGGGCAAGCCTGCTGGGGCGAAACCGGCCGAACAGCCCTCCGGGCACGCCGCCCAGGTGCAGGATCTGGAATCGCGTCTGCGCAGCCGTCTGGGCACCCGGGTGCATATCCGCGACGGCCGCGACGGCAAGGGACGGATCGAGATCGAGTTCTTTTCCTACGAGGAGTTCGAGCGCCTGCTGGAACTGCTCGATGTTTCACTGGACTGAGGCTCTGGGCGGGAAAGAAGCGGCAAGGGACAGCAGTAGGGGGACGCGGCGATGAAATACATGACCCTGATGATAATTCCGTATCCCGGCGCGGATGTGCGCAGCCTGAAAGTCAGCCACCGCACGCTGAAAGTCATGGCTGTGGTCGGCACGTTGCTGGCCAGCGCCACCGTGGCTTTCGCCATCTACCTGAAGCCGGTGTTCTATAAAGCCCGCCAGTACGAATCGCTGATCATCGAGAACCACGAGCTGGTCCGCCAGAACAGCAAGATAGTCGAGCTCCAGAACAAGATCAGGTCCATCGACGAGATGATCGGCCGCATCCAGGTGGCCCAGGGAGTCAAAGCCTCGGAGGGCATGGATGCGAACGGCCTCGCCTCCGGAACGCACCTGGAGGTGTCGCCGGATATGATGACCTCAGAGCAGCTCCCGGATGAATTCGCCAACCAGCCGACCAAACCCCAGGTCCTGTCCACCGTGGCCCTCGCCGAGCACAAGGGGACCACGGGCGAGCCTTTCGGCATGCCGATAGACGAGAAAAGTTTCATCAGCCGCACGTTCAACCCCAAGATATACCATTTCGGCATCGATTTCGCGATCAAGCAGGGTACGCCGGTCAAGGTCACGGCGGACGGGGTGGTGACAATCGCCGAGAAGAACGATAACCTGGGCTACTACATCATGGTCAAGCACGGCAACGGCTTCAGCACCATGTACGCCCATAACAGCCGTCTGACCGTGCAGAAGGGCGACCAGGTCCATAAGGGTGACCTGATCGCCTACAGCGGCAACATGGGTGTCTCGAGCGGTCCGCATCTGCACTACGCTGTGTTCGACGAGAACGGCAATCCGGTCGATCCATTGCCATTTCTGCAGCACTGAACTCACTGAAGAGGTCGTTCCACATGGCGGACAAGTTCACTGGCAGGGATGAAGAAAGGCTAAACACGATAATCGGTCAGGGCACAGTCATCAAGGGGGAGTGTTCGGTCAACGGGACTGTGCGGGTGGATGGTGTGATCGACGGCAGCCTGACGGCCAAGGGAATGGCGATCCTGGGCAAATCCGGCCAGATCAAGGGTGATCTGCTGGTGCACAACGCCATTGTCGGCGGAAAGATCGACGGCAGCGTAATCGCCGAGGGTCGTCTGGAGCTCCAGACCGGCGCCAGCGTGGAGGGCGATATCACCGCCCGCCGCCTGGTGGTGGAGGAGGGGGTGTTCTTCCACGGCCTGTGCAGCATGAAAGACGAGCCGAAACCCACTGTCGCAGCCGCCGCAGCAGCTTCCACGCCACAGGCCGCCAAGCCTGAGGAAAAGGGGAAGGAAAAGGAAAAGCCGAAGTCTCAGGAGGTCAAAGACCCTTCCAAAACTCCGGCTTCCACAACTCAGGCAGCTATGACCCTGAACCAGCCGCAGGCGGCGCAGGGCGGTAAGAAAGTCAAGATCGAAGAGAGCGGCAAGGACGATGAAGACCAGGAGCTGACCTTCCACGGCCGCCCGCTCTGACTACCGGGCCTTCCGCTCTATTTCTGCCCGGCGGCAAGAGTAGCCGCTTTCTCCTTGACCCGTGCGGCCTCGGCTGCATGGGTCAAGTCGTTCAGGCTCCGGTTCTCGACCGGGCCGGCGGTCAGGGCCGCCTCGGCGCGCGCCAGGGCATCCTTGACCGTGACCAGGTCCAACTCATCCGCGGCTGCGGCCGTATCGGCCAGCACGATCAGGCGGTTGTCCTTCACCTGCAGGAACCCCCCGAACACCGCGAAATACGAGGCCGTCTGCCCCCGGCGGATTTTCAGCACCCCGTTGCCCATGGCCGCCATCATCGGGGCGTGCCCGGGCAGCACTCCCAGATAACCGCTCGCCGCCGGGGCGATCACGCTGTCCGCTTCGGCGTCGAACAGGATTTTCTCCTGGGAGATGATCCTCGTCTTGAGCGGTTCTGCTGTCATAAAAGCTTATCCCTCCGTTGCGAGGTCGTACGGGGCCTCACTGCTGTTTCTTGTATTCCTCGTAGCGCTCCAGCACGTCGTCGATCGCCCCGGCCATGGTGAACAACTGCTCCGGGATCTCGTCGTAGTCGCCGTTGACCAGGCCTTTGAAGCTGCGGATGTTGTCATCCAGCTTCACGTACTTGCCGGCCTGGCCGGTGAACTGCTCGGCCACGTGGAACGGCTGGGAGAGGAATTTCTGGATGCGGCGGGCGCGGTTGACCACCACCTTGTCGTCCTCGCTCAACTCGTCCATGCCCAGGATGGCGATGATGTCCTGCAGGTCCTTGTAGCGCTGCAGGATTTCCTGGACGCGGCGGGCCACGTTGTAGTGCTCCTCGCCGATCACGTTGGCGTCCATGATACGGCTGGTCGAGTCAAGCGGGTCCACGGCCGGGTAGATGCCCAGCTCCACGATCCGGCGGCTGAGCACAGTGGTGGCATCCAGATGGCTGAACGCCGTGGCCGGGGCCGGGTCGGTCAGATCATCGGCCGGGACGTAGATCGCCTGGACCGAGGTGATCGAGCCGTCACGCGTGGAGGTGATGCGTTCCTGCAGCTCGCCCATCTCCGTGCCCAGGGTGGGCTGGTAGCCCACGGCCGAGGGCATACGGCCCAGAAGAGCGCTCACCTCGGAGCCGGCCTGGGTGAAACGGAAGATGTTGTCGATGAACAGCAGCACGTCCTGCTTCTCTTCGTCGCGGAAATACTCGGCCATGGTCAGCGCGCTCAAGCCCACGCGCATGCGCGCTCCGGGCGGCTCGTTCATCTGGCCGTAGACCATGCAGGTCTTATCGATAACCCCGGATTCCTGCATGTCCTTGTACAGATCGTTGCCCTCGCGGGTGCGCTCGCCCACGCCGGCGAACACCGAGAACCCGCCGTGCTGTTTGGCCACGTTGTTGATCAGCTCCATGATGACCACTGTCTTGCCCACGCCGGCGCCGCCGAACAGGCCGATCTTGCCGCCTTTGACGTAGGGTTCGAGCAGGTCGATCACCTTGATCCCGGTCTCGAACAGCTCGGTGTTCGGACGCAGGCTGACAAACTTGGGCGGATCGCGGTGGATCGAGTAACGCTTCTCAGTCTTGACCGGCCCTTTACGGTCGATCGTCTCACCCAGCACGTTGAACAGACGGCCCAGGCATTCCCGTCCCACCGGCACCGTGATCGGCTGGCCGGTGTCCTGGACTTCCATCCCGCGCACTACACCGTCGGTGGTGCTCATGCCCACGGCGCGGACCATGTTGCGGCCCAACTGCTGCTGGACCTCCGCCACAAGGCGAATGGTCTCCTTGCCGGACTTGTCTTCGAGCACCAGCGCGGTGAAAATGTCCGGCACCTTGTCGGGGTCGAACTCGACATCAATGACCGGACCGATTACCTGTACCACTTTTCCCGTGTTCATGGGGCGGCCTCACTTCAAGCGGATAGATTGACTCCCGACACTTTATTTCGTCTCTTGTCGAGCGGCTCAGGCGATTGCGTTGGAACCGCCGATGATCTCGGTCAGCTCCTGCGTAATCTGTGACTGACGCTCGCGGTTAAAGCTGCGGGTGAGGAAAGTGATCATCTCATCCGCATTGTCCGTGGCCAGCTTCATCGCGTTGCGCCTCGCGGCGTGCTCGCTGGCGATATTTTCCACCACCATCCGGTAGACCGTGCTGCGCAGGGCCAGTGGAAGGACTGCCTCCACTATCTCGTCCGCCGAGGGATCGAAGATGAAATCGGTCTCGGTGGCCTCGCGCTCCGAGCCGGTCGGAGCGGCCAACGGCAGCAGGCGCTCCATGCGGATGCTCTGCGAGCCGGCCGAGAGAAAGCGGCTGTAGGCCACCTCCACCTGGTCAATCTCACCGGACAGGAATTTTTGCATCAGCAGGCGGGCGAACTCCACACTACCTTCCGAGGTGAACTGGTCGGCCAGCGTGATGTCGGAGTAGGCCGCCGGAAGGTTCCGGTGACGGAAGAAAGCGTTGCCTTTCTTACCCAGCAGGAACAGGTCCACCTCGATACCCTTGGACTTGTATTCCTTGCACTTTTCCAAAGTCAGGCGCGCGATGCTGTTGTTGAAAGCACCGCAGAGGCCGCGGTTGGAGGTCAGGGCCACCAGGCCCACCCGTTTGAGCGGCGTCCGCTCCACGATCAGCGGGTGCGATTTGGCCGCGGGCGAGCTCCTCAGGGCTTTCAAGACCTCACCCAGCGCCTCGGAGTAGGGGCGCGAGGCAACGGCCATGTCCTGGAAACGCTTGAGCTTGGAGGTGGAGACCATCTCCATCGTGCGCGTGATTTTGCGCGTCGTCCGGACCGCGGTGATCCGCTTTTTTATCTCGCGTGCTTTTGCCATAGCGTCACAGAAAGGTCACGTTGTCTGTCAACCGACGGGTCGCCGGTGCGGCGCCCGCGGCTTTTCCTCCGCCGGGCACGGGAAAACCTTCCCGTGCAGTCAGCCGGAGGGCGAAACTGCATCAGTCAGTCGCGGCAGAGAGTGTCAAACGGTCTTGCCGAACTGTTCCACGAACTCGCCGATCACCTTGTCCAGCGTCTTGCTCAGGTCCTCGGGCAGGTCTTTCTCCTTGGCCACGCGCTCCAGCAGGTCGGCATGGCGGGTGCGCATGGCTTCGAGGAACTCCTGCTCGAAGCGGAACAGCGAGTCTACGGGCAGCACGTCCAGCATCCCCTTGGTGGCGGCGTAGATCAGCACCACCTGCTCCTGGACCGGCATCGGGCGGTACTGCGGCTGCTTCAGGATTTCCACCAGGCGCGCGCCACGAGCCAACTGGCGCTGAGTGGCCTTGTCCAGGTCGGAGCCGAACTGGGCGAAAGCCTCCAGCTCGCGGTACTGGGCCAGGTCGATACGCAGGCTGCCGGCGACTTTCTTCATCGCCTTGATCTGTGCGTTGCCGCCGACACGGCTGACCGAGATGCCGACATTGATCGCGGGCCGCACGCCCGAGAAGAACAGGTTCGGCTCCAGGTATATCTGGCCGTCGGTGATCGAGATCACGTTGGTCGGGATGTAGGCCGAAACGTCGCCCGCCTGGGTCTCGATGATCGGCAGGGCGGTCATGCTGCCGCCGCCCATCTCGTCGCTCAGTTTGGCCGCGCGCTCCAGCAGACGGCTGTGCAGGTAGAACACGTCGCCGGGGTACGCTTCGCGTCCGGGCGGACGGCGCAGCAGGAGACTGAGCTGGCGATAGGCCGTGGCCTGCTTCGACAGATCGTCATAGATACAGAGCGTGTCGTGGATCTCGTAGCGGTTTTCCTTGTCGTACATGAACTCCTCGGCCATCGCCGCCCCGGCGTAGGGGGCGATGTACTGCAACGGGGCCGGGTCGCTGGCCGAGGCCGAGACCACGATGGTGTAATCCATCGCCCCGTGCTCGCGCAGACGCTCGACCACCGCGGCTACACTGGAGGATTTCTGTCCGATGGCCACGTAGACGCAGATCACGCCCAGGCCTTTCTGGTTGATGATCGCATCCACCGCGATGGCGGTCTTGCCGGTGCCGCGGTCGCCGATGATCAGCTCGCGCTGACCACGGCCGATGGGGATCATCGAGTCCACTGCCTTGACTCCGGTCTGGAGCGGCTGCTTGACCGGCTGACGGTAGACCACGCCGGGGGCGCGGAACTCCACCAGACGGCTGCGGTCGGTCACGATCGGACCCTTGCCGTCCAGCGGCTGGCCCAGCGGGTTGACCACACGGCCGACCAGGGCCTTGCCGGTCGGCACTTCCAGCACGCGGCCAGTGAGCTTGACCTGGTCTCCCTCGCGGATATGCACATAATCGCCCAGGATGACCACGCCGATGTTGTTCTCCTCGAGGTTCAGGGCCAGGCCGTAGATGTCGTTGCCGAAATCGAGCATCTCGCCTGCCATGCAGCGGCTAAGGCCGTACACGCGGGCTATCCCGTCGCCCACCTCGAGCACAGTGCCAACTTCCTCGACATCGAGCTCCTTGTCGAAGTTCTCGATCTCGCGCAGAAGGATGGCGCTGATCTCTTCGGATTGTATCTTCTTCATAACAGTCCGACTCCTTAGACTTGCTATTGCGCTTTCAACATCTGGTGGTATAGACGGTCGATGCGCCGGCGCAGGCTCCCGTCGTAAACCACGTCCCCGATTCGGCAGACCAGCCCGCCCAGGAGGCGCGGATCGACTTTAGTCCTGAGCACGATTTTTTTACCCAGGCGACCAGCCAGCTTGGCCGAAAGAGCACTGTTCTCACTTTCGGTCATCTCCACCGCAGTGGCCGCCGCAACTTCAACGCGGTCATAGTAGCGGTCGAGTTCCTCGTGGTACGCCACGTTGATTTCCTCCAGAAGGTCATGCCGGCGTTTTTCGAACACCACCAGCAGGAAGCGGAGGAAATTGTCATCCACCTTGCCCCCGAGAGCATCCCGGAAGACCTGGCCTTTCTTTTCGGCGCTGATCTGCGGCGCCAGAAGGAACAGCCTCAGCTTCGGGTCCGTCTCCAGGATGTGGATGAAAGCCTCGAAATCACCGGCGATCACCTCGATCCTGTCGGTGCGCCGGGCCAGGAGGAACAACGCCTTGGCGTATTCTTTCGCTGCGACTGAATTTGTCATTTTATCCTGGCGTCAATATCGGAGATTGCTTGCTCGATGAAACCCCGATGTTCCGCATCGGAGAGGCTTTTTTCGATAAGATGCTCGGCGGCGTTCAGGCTGATCCTGACCACCTGCTGCTTGATCTCGTCGACCGCCTTTTCCCGCTCCTGAGAGATTTCGGCCTTGGCCCGCTCGATAAACTGCTGCGCCTCGGAACGCGCCTTGTTCATAATCTCATCGGCGTTCTTTCCGGCGCGGACCTTACCGTCCTCAAGGATCCGGTTGACCTCGTCACGCGCCTTGGCCAGTTGCTCCTTGTACTCCTTGAGCAGGGCGTCGGCGTCGCTGCGGGATTTCTCGGCGTTCTCGAACATCTCACGCAGCGAGGTTTCCCGGCGGTCCACCGCATCCAGGATCGGTCCCCAGACGAATTTCTTGAGGATGATCAGGAGCACGACGAACGTGACGAGGGTCCAGAAGATCAGACCAGGGTTTATGTCGAGAAGACCAGTTTGAGCCATAAGCCAACCGTCCCTTCGACTCCTTGAATCGGAAAATTAGGCCTTGAAAGCCAGAAGGATGCAGATAACCAGTGCGAAGAAGGCGATACCTTCGATCAGCGCCGCGGCGATAATCATCGCCGTACGGATGTCGCCACCGGCCTCGGGCTGACGGGCCATGCCCTCGAGAGCACCCTGGGCCAGACGGCCGATACCGTAACCCGCACCGATCACAGCCAGGCCGGCGCCCAGGCCGGCCGCGAGATGAGCTATCAGTCCCTGCATCTGAATCCTCCTTGGTGTTTGAACTGCCGTTTGCCACTACTGAATGTATGAGGTTTTTCAGCTCATTCCCGGAGAAGCTCAGTGTTCCGGGTGTATTGCCATGTTGATGAAGATGATCGAGAGCATCACGAACACGAACGCCTGCAGGAAGGCGACGAACAGCTCCAGCATGTAGATGAACAGCGCGAACCCGATCGAGGGGACCGCGACGAAATAGCTCTGGAAGATGAAGATCAGGCCCAGGAACGTGAGGATCACGATGTGCCCGGAGGTCATGTTGGCAAATAGACGGATGGTCAGAGCGAAGCACTTGATGAAGATGCCGACAAACTCGATGACAAACAGAATCGGCAGCAGCAACACCGGCATCCCGGAGGGCACCAGGTGCTTGAAGAACTTGAACACGCCCTGCTCCATCATCCCCATCGCGAAGATCGTAAACAGCGTGGTGAACGACATGGCCGCGCAGACCGCCATGTTGCCGGTGGGGGTGGACATCCAGGGAACCATGCCCAGCAGGTTGCAGAACAGAAGGAAAAAGAACTGGGTCAGGAACAGCGGCAGGTAGCGCTTGCCGCGCACATTACCCATCAGCGGGTAGACCATCTCGTCACGCACGTATATCACGAACGGCTCGAAGAAATTCACGAACCGCCCGCGCGCGCCCACCGAACGCTGCCTGACCGCCAGGGTGCGGAACACGATGAAGATCAGCGCGGCGGAAATCCACATCATGAGGGTGAGCTTGGTGATCGAGATGTCGACGCCGAAAGGCTTCCAAGGGATGGTGATCAACGGGTGGTCGAAAACATGGGCAATCAGGTGCTGCATGATCTCGCCGGCGTCGTGAGCTCCGCCGCCGCCGTGCTCGGCGGCCTCGGCCGCCCCGTGGGCCGCTGTCTCGACGGCCGCATTAAGCAGATGTATCATGGTCAGGTTCGGTCTTTAGCGGTTAAGTGCCTGAAGAGTGCCCGATACTCGAATATGGAAAGTACAGCGTAGCTTCCAAGACAGGCTACAGTCAGCGGCAGCGCCTCCAGGTCCAGCCAGGCGATTGCCGCGGCCACAGCGCCCAGGCCGCCGAACAGACGTCCCAGGACCCCGCCCAGGACCAGACGGAGGAAAGTCCGGGTGGGGGCGTGCGCCGCGCGGCGCATCAGGTAATAGCCAGAAACCGAAATCATCCCGCTGATGACGAGGCCCGCAGCCAGCGGGACGCGCCAGGCGTCCGGCAGCCCGGGCAACAGTATAAAAGCTGCGACCAGCGAGACGATCAGAACCGACGACCAGAGCGGGAAACCATTCCCTGCAACGACAGGAGATTCGCTCAACCGTCACCCTTATCCTTGCTGCGCTTCCGGTCTGACAATGTCGAGAGAGTCTTGAACAGATTGTAGAACCCGGCCACGAAACCCAACACACAACCCGCCAGAGTGAGCCACGGCTCGCAACCGTAACGGCCGTCCAGATACCGCCCGATCAGAATGAACACCAGCAGGCTGCCCGCGAACTCCAGACCCAGACCCATATACGGTCCGTATTGCGCCAGTGCCCGACCGGGACTGTTGTTTTGCGGTTTCATATGGCCATCGTTTGAGATAATATACCAGATTCCCTTAAAAATCAATACAAAAAATCAACGCTGTCCGCAAGGGGCGCGCCGCTGCGAAATTTTGAAAGGTCAGTACCTTACCGGCACGCCGCGGCTACGCAGGTAGTCCTTGGCCGCGGTCACGGAGTACTCGCGGAAGTGAAAAATGCTGGCCGCGAGAACCGCATCCGCCTTTCCCCGGGTGAAACCCTCGTACAAGTGCTCCAGAGTGCCCACCCCGCCCGAGGCGATGACCGGTATCTCCAGGCGCGAGCTTATCGCGGCGGTCAGCTCCAGGTCGAACCCGGCCTTGCTGCCGTCACGGTCCATGCTGGTGAGAAGTATCTCGCCCGCGCCGAGCTGCTGCACCTTGAGCGCCCACTCCACCGCATCCAGGCCCACCGGGTTGCGGCCGCCGTGGGTGTAGACCTCCCAGTTGCCGAACGCCCCGCGCGACAGGTCGAACCCCGCATTGCGCTTGGCGTCGATCGCCACCACGATGCACTGGCTGCCGAAACGCTCGGCCGCGGAGGTTATCACCTCCGGGTTCTGGATCGCGGCGGTGTTGAGCGAGACCTTGTCCGCACCGCTCTTGAGCATCAGGCGCACATCCTCCACCGTGCGGATGCCCCCGCCGATGGTGAAGGGGATGAACACCTGCTCGCTCACCTTGCGCGCCAGCTCCAGCACCGTGTCGCGCCGCTCGTGGCTGGCGGTGATGTCCAGGAACACCAGCTCATCGGCTTTCTGCGCCTCGTAATAGCGCGCCTGCTCCACCGGGTCGCCGGCATCTATCAGGTTGACGAACTGCACTCCCTTGACTACCCGGCCCTTGTCTATGTCCAGGCAGGGGATGATTCTCTTGGCTAACATATTATCCGTTTCCCGTGAAATAATCTGTCGTTTTGTCGATAGCGCCAGTGGTAATCCACCTCCACGCCGACCTGTCTATTTCCGAAGGGGCGCACCCACGTGTGCGCCCGGGCGGACACACGGGTCCGCCCCTACATGAACACGGGTTGAGCCCGAAGACTGTTTCCTGTCTCACCCCACCGCGGCCAGGGCCTCCTCCAGGTTGAGCCGGCCGTCATAAATCGCCTTGCCGATAATCATTCCCTCCACGCCCAGCGGCTCAAGTGCAGCAACCTGACTCACGTGCTCCAGGGCGCTGATCCCACCTGAGGCGATCA